>CAYNUX010000473.1:0-3224 GCA_964400115.1 uncultured Cytophagia bacterium | reverse complement strand
GGTGATCATTTAGGAAAATCTGCCTAGATTATAGTGTATACAATGCACACAAAAACTCTTATTTAGGTCATCCATATTATTTATTCAAGGCGTTATTTTTATGTGGTCTTTGATCAGGATCCATTCCGGGGTTATGTTCTGCTCTGCTGTCTTTTCATTGGGTTGTTTGATTTGAGATGATGACAGGCATGATATGCACAGCATGCAGACCCAACTCCAAGCGATCATAGAGGATTTTCTGTAAAACCGGGCAGGAGTTTTGTCAGTTATTTTTTCTCTTTATCCATTTCGCTCTCTTTTTTTACCTTCTCGAGCATTTTCTCGCTTATCCATCCGTTATCATAGGCATGTTGAGCCATGGTGAGGCTGTCTTGGGCGAGAAAGAGCATGCTGTTTGCTTTGAGTACCTCGCCTCCTAATTTGCGAATGACTTCCATGCGATCCGGATTGGGTTTGTAATTACGAATATAAATGCAGCGTATACGATCAGGATAGTCATGGACAATCTGATGATAAATCTCGGGATCTTCTTGCCCACTGTCGCCGATGAGGAAAAAAGGAAGATCAGGATAGGTCTCCAGGATGGGCTGTAAAAGTCCGAGTTTGTGCTCTTTTTGGCGGGTTGGTAATATTTCTTCCCTGGAAATGCCCCAATTTCTCATCAGAATGGGGCCGATGGGGATATCTTGCAGTTCAAAGAATTCCAAAAAAACATCATATATGTTCCACATTCCACTTGTAACATAGAAAAAAGGATTGTTTTCCTGTTCTGACTTGCCGGCATGTAATGCCCGATAAAGAGCAGAACCGCCCGGAAAGGGTTGCCGGGTACGGGCATTGGCAAGAAAAACATTATATGCCATGCGAAAAACATGGGGGGCACTGGTGTGGATGATCGTGTCATCAATGTCGCTGATGACGCCATATTTAGCCTTTGCAGAAGGAACGAGTACCTTTCCTTGTGCATGAACTGTTTCGGGCTGGCGTCTGGATTTTGGGGACAATAAAGATAGGTGGACCTGTGCCCAACCTCCCTGGAGATCTATTTTTGATTGTGGTTCAAATACTGCTTTAAACATTCCCTCTTCATCGGCTTTTATCTCTTTTTTTTGCTCTTGAAATTTTGCCAAAAGCCGTGCATAAGGTATTTCCCAGCTATCGATCCTCTTGAACATGCTCAAAAGATTTCTCCAAATGCTGTCTTCTTTTCCTGCAGGAGGGATATGTCTGTCAGTGAGGACGCGCCCATTCAATAAAAGTCGTTTTTGACTGCCATATCCGATATAGGGTACAATTTTTATCGGTCCCGGGCCGCCCGAGACTTTGATCAGTTTGGTCTTGAGGGTATCAAACCAGGTTTCCATGCTGTGAATCCAGGGTGCTATTTTTTTTTGCCAGTTGGACAATCATAACTCCTGTTTTGGGTCTAGTTGGAATTCAGAATGAATGCGAAATTCAAAATACATCAACTCGCTCAGGGAATCAAGGCTTTTTTTAATGAACAGTAATGATCTGCGTTGGCTTTCAAGAATTTGTGTAATCTTTCTGTGATTCATGCCTTTGAATTTTTAACCCATTTTCTTATATTAGCTCCCATACGAACCAGAGTCGATTGATGATTTTTTAAATCTTTTCGAGATTCAAAAAAGTGTATTATTATGCCGATAAAAAGCCGTTCTCTGCTATATGTGTTTTTGCTTTTATTGTTTTGTCTATCTGCTCTCGATGGATTTTCGCAATCCCGGGCAAAGCCCCACTATTATTTTCACGGCTATGGCTATGGAAGTGATGCATTGGTTCATCCTCTTCGATTGATTATCAATGGCGGCTATGGTATCATGCAGATGGAAAATGTGGCCAATGATGTTACACTCGTCGATTATGAGACTGGCTATAAAAATGTTTGGGATAATCTTCGACATCCCTTGAAAGCGATCCGACATCGCGGTACCAGAGAATTTTTGCTCACCGAAGTGTTCCCGGCAACATTGAATCATAAAAAAGCCTATTACTGGCCCAATTATTCATTACACCTTTTAGGCGGAGGGATGTCTTTTCGGATGATGGAAGAATGGTTTCGTCATCGCGATTTGCCGTGGCCCCGTATTCAGGCCCTGGCCACGATTACAGCCTATCATCTCCTGAATGAGGTGGTGGAAAATAGTGGCTATGTAGGATACAATACTGATGCCATTGCGGACATTTATATTTTTAATCCTATTGGTATTCTCTTGTTCAGCTATGAGGGTGTGGCTCGCTTTTTCAGTGAGACCTTTAACCTGGCGGACTGGTCTGCCCAAACTGCTTACAACCCCTCAACCCGGTCATTGGTCAACAATGGCCAGAATTTTGTCATGAAATATTGGCTTACCCAAAAAGAGAATGTGGGGTTGTTTTACCACTTTGGAACTCATGGTGAATTTGGGCTCTCGTTCAAGCGCCAGGATCAATCTTGCCTCTCTATAGGCATGGGTGTGGTTGCCAATAAATTGAAAAATCTCAGCAAAGAACAAACCGCCCGTCAATTATCTGCGGATTTTGTTTGGACAGCCGGGCTCTTTTATGATCGAAACAATTCGCTGCTGTTTTCCCTGATTTATTCACAATCCAAAGATTATAAACTGCGTGTGAATCTCTATCCCGGCGTGTTGAGGGTTAAGAGTATTTCACCCGGGCTTTATTTCGTCCTCAATCAATTCAATGAACCCAATATCGGTGTTGCATTCTCCTTTTTCCCTGTAGGACTGTCTCGCCATTTTTAAAATTCGCAAGAGTTTTGTATATTTTAACTTTCTCGCTCAAATTCGATTCCGCACAAGAGGGGCATGGCGGTGGAATTGTCAGATGCCGGTATGCATTGAATTTTCGCTATCTGATCGATGGCTATACCCCTAAATTCTCTGACAACGGCTCGATCGGCTGCGCCTGCTTCCCGGACAATATCAAAATTTTCCAATACGGGTTTTTCCTGGATTCTGACATGGAACAAGCGCTCCCCGGGTTTTTTGTCTTCCAGTTCAGCAAAATAGAGTCTGACCGTATAAGAGGCGTCTTGCACGGGTTCTCCGGCAAGGATGATATCCAGATTCAAAGGGCCGCACAGCCCCGAAGCTGCGATCCATTCTTGACCACTGGTTCGCTCCAGCGACAAGGCATTCTTGCGGATTCCTCTGGTCAAAGAAGAATCGTATTTTACCGGCAGATCCGGAGACTCGCCACCAATA
>CAYNUX010000472.1:0-3236 GCA_964400115.1 uncultured Cytophagia bacterium | reverse complement strand
TGGATACCACCAAATGGCGCGGGTCTTATACCTCCCAGGCGTACCTAAAAAAGCGCAACCGCCAGAGCGAGAATCTCTTGCTGGCCGCGGAGAAATTCGCCACCATCGGTTCCATGCTGCAACGCAAACCTCTGTTTCCCAGAGTCGATTTTCGCCAGGTCTGGAAAAAAGTGCTGTTCAATCAGTTTCACGATATCCTGCCCGGCACCTGTATCGGCGATGCTGCAGATGATGCCCTGATCGATTATAATACGATCGAGTCAGAGGGATACCGGCTTATGCAATTCGGACTCGAGGTCATCGGCTCACGCATCGACACCCGGGGCCGGGGCATACCGCTGGTGGTCTATAATCCCCTGTCGTGGTCCCGCAGCCATGTCGTGGATGCCGAAATCCGGTTTCCGACGGCACCGGTTGACGTCAACATCAACGATGAACAGGGCAACCGGGTGCTTTTTTATGTCATAGGATGGTCACAAGACGGACTCATTGCATATGTCTCCCTGTATGCAAAGGACGTGCCTGCCATGGGGTATAAATTGTATCGCGTGTATAATGAAGAAAAGAATCCCGCCGAGCTAGAGATCAAAGTCGGCACGGGTATGGTGCAGAATGAATACCTGGTGGTGCGGTATGACAATACCGGCGTGACCTCGATTTATGACAAACGATTACAACGAGAAATGCTGAGCGGTACGGGTAATGTGCTGCAATTGATTCAGGAATCCTCCAGCTCGTCATGGGATCTCTCACTTACCCATCTCACCATCCCTTTGCGACAGGTGGGCGAGGCGAGGATCGTGGAGCGGACTCCGCTGAGAGTGGTCGTAGAATGGGGGGACAAGAGTGAGCAGTCCTATTTTAGCCGCCGATTGATTCTCAACACCGGTTCACCGCAGATTGACTTTGAGATGAATGTGGATTGGCATGACAGCGACCGCTTGCTCAAGGTGGTTTTTCCGGTTAATGTCATGCAGGGCAATGCGTTTTACGAGCAGCCTTATGGCTATATTCAGAGGGAACCCGATGGTCAGGAATGGGTGGCTCAGAACTGGGTTGCGCTCTCGGCCGATATGCATGGCGTGGCCTTACTGAATGATGGTAAATACGGATTCGATATCCGCGACAATGTCATACGCATGTCTGTGGTGCGCGGTGCGCGGGACATGGATCCACGCATGGACGAGGGAGTGCACTCGTTTCGTTATGCGCTCTATAGCCATGCCGGGGACTGGCGGGAGGGGGATGTGCCCAGGGCAGCAATGGAGCTCAACCAGCCCATGATTCCCATACAGGAGCCCATGCACGATGGTGCGTTGCCCAACTGGGCGCGCAAGAACGACTGGTCCTTGCCGTCGGAGCACTCGTTTTTCGGCTGCAAGAGCGATCATGTGGTCATCTCGGCGCTCAAGGTACAGCAGGGCGACTGGTCACCGCACCATGTGATTTTGCGGTTATTCGAAACCGAGGGCCGTGACGACCGGGTGATGGTGACGCTTCCGGCCATGGCCAGGAGTGTTGTCGAGACCAACCACATCGAAGAGGTTTTGGCCGACCAGCCCGAGATCAAGATCTCGAAAAACCGGTTCACCGTGGATATCGGTCATCACCAGGTGCGCACGTTCATGGTCGAGTTTTAATTTTTTAGCCCACCCGTTGGGGTCGGACCTCATTCGGTGGCTGATTTTATTATAATTAGGTTAAATCCCCGAATAATAAGGCTAGCTAAGGTACTGAAATTACAAGCCTAAATTATTAAAGGGGGGTTTTTTGGGGGGTCAAAATCAGCTCTTTTTTGTGTTTAAGAGATTGTATTTAGGAGGTAAAACAGCTCCTTAAACCGGTTCAAATGGCCATTTGCATTGCCTAAATTTTTGTTTTTTAGCAACCGCTGAGGTCCGACCCCGGGATCACTATCTGCTGGTGTTCCTCATGATCTCGGCGGCTGCAACGATCTCATCAAAAAAATATTTGACATTGGTTCGATTATTCGGTAAGTTTTGAACTTATTTTTTGCTACTAACGGCTACTATTGAATATGTTTTTACGCTTAAGGCAAAATATTCAGACAAAGAAATTGCTCCATGTAACGTATCTGATTGTCTTTATACTGTTGTTCCTCAGTGCGGGTCAGGAGTTAATGCACAATCATGAACCCGACCATAAAGTGCACAGTGATTGTCCGGCGCACCAGATTGGCTTATTATTCAATTCTCCATTATTCCAAATTTTCTTCTTTTTTATAACCATTGTATTTGTTCAATTCCTCAAATTCCAGCACACTCGTTTCATTGATTGCACGATTCGTCGTGAGATCAATGCCCGAGCCCCTCCTTTATTGCATTAAAAATATACTTTTGACCAAATATGACAAAAGTAAAAACTCTAGCACGAATTTTTCGAATGAATCGAAAAATTTTTGAGCAACTCCAATTTGTGCGTTTCGTGTTCGTGGTTATTTTTTGGAGACGGTTTATCCGGATGATGTTTTCTTGCTCGGTCTTTTCATCATAATTTTTAACAATTTAATCCACTGCCGATAAACTCTGGCGAAAAAATTCGTGCTACTACAAACATCGCCAAAACGATTTTGTCGTGTAAATGGGCTTTTATGCCTTTTTCAAAAGTTTAGATGATCTGAAAAGTGCTCCGGGATTCTGTTATCCTGCGATCAACGGGCGATAATCTATACCATTGGCACTGTTGGGAAATCTGTTGAGATCGATATCAAACAACAGCCACGCCTAAAATATCGCCTCTGTCGGTTAGAATCCCAATGGAAATGCTATGTGCTTTTCAATGGAAAACATTCAAACTTTTAATTGTAGAGGATTACAATCATGAAGAAATCTTTATTATACACATTACTTTTTGGGGTTATACTTGTTCTCTCTATTAGCGGTTGTGATAAAGACAACCCAACCCAACCAACACCTCTAAATTTCATCGGCATTGTGATTACTCAGGGAGACTCTACCCGAGTGAATTATACCAGAGATGAAATGGTGGCAGGAGAACTTGATGTTGCAGAAGGGCAGCTCTCCCCAGAGTTCAAAATTCAATTCATTGATGCCGACCAGGCGATCTTTACTCCTTTAGCCAACAAATACCATTTGGAATGGGAAATTGCTGATGAAACGGTCTGCCAGTTTTATGAGGACGACGGCAAGGCCGGTGATTTTGAATTTCATCTAGATGCACGGGAAAAAGAACATGGTCACACAACAATTGTGTTC
>CAYNUX010000471.1:0-3241 GCA_964400115.1 uncultured Cytophagia bacterium | reverse complement strand
GGGTCAGATTTTTTTCCAGCCGCTCCACCTGAATCAGTAAAGAATATCCGCCGGTCCCCCAGGTAATACTGTGTATGTTACGCTGTCCCGAAATTTCTTTCCTTCATATTCAGCTTCTATAGCTATCTTGTGAATACCCGGAGGCAGGGAAAAAGGTGGCAGGGAAAAAGTTATATAATTTGTAATTGTAGGACCCAACTTGGAATCCAAAGGATTGTAAACAGCACCGCTATTTTCAATAGTCAGAGCCTTGGCAAGTTCGGGCATTGTCCCTTCAAATACCAAGGTCTCATCATAGAAGACCTTTACTGTTCCTCCCTGGTCTGTTGACATAAAATAGAGCATTTCTGGATAAAAAATGGTCATCGTGATTTTCTGTTCATCCAAAAATTTCGAATTTCTAGGAGATATTTCAACTGTGTTCATGTCCAAAATAATTTCCCCGAGAAATTTGTCTTTCATGTCTCCATACGAGATTTCGGTTTTATAAGCAATCAGCGTATGATAGACATTGAAAGTATGTTCATAGCTGAGTCCCGGACTCAAAAGACCGGAATCGAACGTACCGGCCATTCCTGTTGCGCTGTGTACGGTGGTTCCCTTATTGATCCATTTTACAGTATCACCCGAAAGTATTTCTATTTTTTCGGGGTGAAAGCCTGTATCGTCAATGATAACCTCATGTATCTCCGCCCATGCCGGAAACGTCACCATAATCAGAATAACAGCTGAAATTAAAAACTGTTTGATCATTCAATGCCTCCTTTGCCCAAAGAAAATTCGGGAACCATAAGTCCTGAGCAGCCAGCGGTTCCAGTATAAAGTTGTTTTATCCTCTCACAGTAACAGTCAGAAAATCGTAACTCAACTGATGATCTGAAACTGCCAGGCGGCGCATGGCTTGCCGATGGGCAAATACCCCATTTCGTCGAGTATCAGCACCTCCGGCTTGATATACTTTTTCAGCGCCTGCTGAAGGCGACCGGCCATTTGTGCGGCCGATAGGGCATTGATCACGTAGACCGCGGTGGTAAACAAGATGGCATGTCTTTTCAGGCAGGTTGCATATTCCAAGGCGGTGGACAAATGCGTTTTACATAGTCGACGCCGTCCAGGAAGATGACATTGGCTTTTTGCCGGAGGAAATTCAGATGAAACAGGTGCTGGATCTGGAGCCGATTGATCGAATCGGAAATGTCCAGCTTAACCCGTCCAGGTTTTGATGACCGGAAAGCGGGCATCCGCGATGCGCTGCTGAGCGGACCGATCTTGGCGAAGATCGGCTCTCCACGGGCGAGGGTAGAGAAATACTCCAAATGCGACGATTTTTTTTTGCGGCCGTATGGGCCAGCGCTTCATGATTCTCGTGCATGAAAGTCAGCTTCAGGTATTTAAACAAAGCATTCAGGATGGTTTTGATTATCGGTGAAATGACTATTGCCTGGTATCGGTGACAGTCAGTCGCACCAAAAGATGGATCGCCTCCTCCAGTCCAATTTTGCCGTCGCCATTTATATCCGACAGACAGGGATGCGGTTCGATTTCAGATCCGGCGAGAATTTTCAGAATCTGGATCAATGAGGCCAGGTCGGTGTTCAGATCAAATTGATTTTCACCGGGCGATAAGCCGGAAATATCGTCCTTTAATCGGGCTGCAGAGACTGTACCGTCGCATTCGCTGCCGTCGAGAAACTCGAACAGCAGGGTGAAGAGAGTTCCCTCTGCGCCTTCAGGAATTGTGTACCCGCCGATATCCATCCCGCCGATTCTGAGTAAACCGGGGGATACGACATGAGCAGGAATATGGGAAAATCCTTTCTCTATAAGTGTTCCCCGTTCATGTCGGAGAAAGCGGAGCATGGTGGCCGGGTATTGAATGTCAAACCCGAAGGAATCCGTTTCGGCTGTAACATGGGCGTGGACGGTAAATGCGATTGTGTTGCCGCCGTAAAAGTGCGGGCCGTTCAGTTCAAATTCAGCGGCGCAGGCATGTTGCGCATGAAAAAAAATTAAGCAAAAGAAAACCACGATCAGTAAACAGCTGATATTTATTTTCATGAGTCTTCCTTTTCTGTTGTCGCCAATTTTAATAATCCGGTAGAGAACAGGCGGTACGATTATTGGACCTGCCCTGAAATCATGGAATTCGGATTGACCAACTGCAGCCACTCACAGGATTTCGAAGCCACAAATTCTGATCAATTGTCCAGACATCGTCACCGGCGCCTCCTCCCCAGATACCGGGAACTTTGGAAGTTGCGGTTGCCGTGAAGGATTTGGGACTGGAAAGAGAAATATGGTAGTCATAGCGGTTCAATTCAGGGTTTTTTACTTGAAAGCCTAACTGATCAATGGAATCGGCATAGGTATCATTTTTCGCCAGATAGGCTTCCTGCTTGCTTGCAATCGCCCCAAGTGTTTGTTTTGCTTCACTCTGTCGCCCTTTGCATTCATAACCGGGAAAGATAATTTCATTGCGGGGGCAATTCGGACAGGGATTGAGCACCATTTCCAGTTTTCCATCCTGGTTCATGGTCCAGATATTGTCGCCGGCGCCCCAGTTCATGATTCCAGGTTCTTTGGATTGCGCGGTAATCAGGAATGATTTTGTGGTGGAGGAATTGTTTGCGGAAACAGTATATGCATGGCTGTCGTGTGGATTCACCTCATAGCCGATTTCGGAAAGGGACTCGGAATAATACCCGTTGCTTTGGTAAAAAGAGAGCAAATTGTCCCGGATCAGCCCCATTTTATTGACGGCAAGAGTTTGCAAGGTTCGGCAAAAACTGCAGTCCGTGGCGTCTGCCATGCAGAACGAGCAGGCATTTCGAAGGTGATTCAGTTCAAGATTTTGATTAATCGACCATTTGTCATCCGCTTCCCCGCCATTCATTATGCCCGGAAGTATTGAATCGGCTGTGACAATATATTCCCGGTCAGATAATTTCTTATAGTTATAAATATACCATGTCGCATAACCGGATGGCCTGAATCCCAATTGTTCGAGAGAATCTGCGTATGAATCATATTCCGCAAAATGAACCTGCTGGCTTTTAGCGATCGTTGTAAGTGACTGTTTGACGGTCTCCTGGATTTTGATACACTCAGAACAAGTCGAATCAATGGGGCATTCCGGGCATGCCGATACCACATGATCCAGATCAAGGTTCTGATCGATGGTCCAGGCATCATCTCCGGCCCCTCCATCCATAATGCCCGGTTCCATCGATGAAGCCTTAGC
>CAYNUX010000470.1:0-3243 GCA_964400115.1 uncultured Cytophagia bacterium | reverse complement strand
ACCCTCTTCGATACGAAACGCATCCCTGTTTTCCGATGCCTGCCAACCATCCAGCGTCTGACCGTCGAATAGGGTTATCCAGTCCTGATCCGAAGAACTGCAACCTAACAAACCCGCCATCATGAATAACCCTAGCCATTGAAATTTCATGTTCTCTCTCCATTTAATTTTGAGGTTCTCTTTTTGAAAATAGGCGAGATTGATTAAACTTGCAAATGGTTTTTGAACTCAAAAACGAATTTAATATCAAATCTGTTTTTTTCGTGCTTTTTATTCGGGAATTTCTTATATTTGCCACAAACAAAAACAAGGAGTTGTATATGCCAAAAACACGTCATGTTTTCGTATGGTTTATTTTGCTTGCCATCATGATTCTGGGCTGCACCTCACAAGAGCAGCCACAAGAACAGGCCGAAAAAATCGATCTTTTTAATGGCCACGATTTTACCGGATGGATTAAATTCATCCCTGATGACATTACAGATGTCGATAAAGTATGGGGGGTCAAGGAGGGTGTCATTCATTGTATAGGTACACCTACCGGTTATATACGTACAGTGGATTCCTATAGCGACTATAAACTGCACGTGGAATGGCGCTGGGTCGAAAACGCTGGCAATAGCGGGGTCTTGCTTCACTGCCAGGAACCGGATCAAGTCTGGCCCAACTGTCTGGAAGCACAGCTCAAGACAAAAAATGCCGGTGATTTTGTAATTATTGGTCCCGGGCAGATCACGGTAGATGGTCAGGTCTATACCAACACCGAACGATTTCTCTCCGTTCCCAAGAAACAAGACAATATCGAAAAACCTGCTGGCGAATGGAATACCTATGACATCACCTGTGACGGTGCCTCGGTCTCTCTGATGGTCAATGGTACCCTTCAGAACGAAGCTACAGATGTGTTTGTCACCTCAGGCCCCATCGCACTGCAAAGCGAAGGCGCACCCATTGAATTCCGCAATATTTATCTGGAAAAGTTATAATTTCTTCAGGCAAGCCGTTTATTCGGGCTTGCCTGATTAATTTCTTGTTGTGTTAAAATGTAAATTTTTACAAATTTCAGTTTTTGATTATTTCCTTAAACAGGGAATATTCAGAAATGGTCATGTCAAAAAAAAGAAACAGACACAATTAGATGAGTAATACCCCTTTAAGTTCATCTCACATGAAAACCTTTTCTTAAATATCAAACGTTTTTATTCGGAAAACCTTTAAAAAAAATCAATTACCCTGGGACGAGTGGTAGCAACGCTCGTGGATGGACGGCAAAATGCCGGCACCTACAATATTAACTGGCGACCGGCAGACTTGCCCAGCGGTCTCTATTTCTATCGAATGATTGCGGGAGAGGTAACGCATGTCAATCGAATGATGTTTGTGAAATATAGTACCTCAAAAAAAGGGCCGTCAAAAACGGGTCTTTTTTTTATACAAACCATCCCATTTCGCTATCATGATAACTTGCACGAGCCCAACATAGGGTTTGGGGTCCGGCATGGCTGGCCAGACGGGACTCGAGAGAACGGGGATTAGAGGGTTTACTCGCCGATGGATTCTTGACAACATCTTTGACCAGAGTTGCATTTTCTTCCAATATGTTCATCCCGAAATGACCGATAACAGCAGAAGCAACACCTGGTTTTGTTACCGCATAGTGCATCAATTCATTGGCAGTCGTGCCATCCACCCCAACCAAATTTCGCATGACTTTCATAGCGATAACGCCTGTATTTTTTGCACGCGCAGCAGGCAATGCGACCTCGGCAAAATCGCCATATTTCGTCGGATTCATGGCCAGAATGCAGGCATCGGGATCCAGTTTTTCGATAAATTCCTTTGATTTTTCTGCGCTGTTCATGCTCGAAAAGCCGATAAACCGTGCCACACCCTGCTCTTTGAGTTGGCGCATTTTGGCATAGACGCCCTTATCCAGAGCATCGATATCTTCGCTTTTTTCAATGCTGTGGATCATCAGGATATCGATATAATCGGTATCCAGATGCTTTAAGCTGGTTTCCACTTCTTTCATCATTCCATCCACATCACGCGCATCAAATTTCGTGGAAATAATGACTTTTTTACGTACAGGCGCGAGAATGCGGGCGAATCGTTCTTCGCTATGTAGCGATTTGCGATATGAATAGCTGGAGGCGGTATCAAAATAGTTGATGCCCAGATCCAGAGCCCGCTCCATAATCTTTTCCCAGTCGCCGTCCTCATTCTTCATGAATTGCGATCCTCCGCCAAACGAAAGAACCGGCACCTCCAAACCCGTCTTTCCCAGGATTCGTTTAGGTACCTGAGCACTTTTAATAGCGGCTTCTTGATCCGAGCATGATAACAGCATCGATGCAGCGGAAAGTGAAGCGACTCCAACAGCCGAATTTTTTAAAAATTCTCTTCGTGTAAACCGTTCATGTTTCATGATACCGACCTCACATTAAAATTAGGGTACATATTTCGCAGCAACTTTAGACAAGGTATTTTTTGACATTTTCTGATCAACTGATTTTTGAGCCCGTTCTGCAGTGCTCGCATTTTCTTTTCCCAGTTCAATAACGCCTGAATAAAGACCATTGATATCTTCAACAACATGAGCCTGCACAAAATATTTATACTGACCGGTCATCAAATGGTGATCCTCACAGGCAAATGTCATCACATGGGATCCCACCGACGGTGTAGCCTGTGTAACCGTATCAAACTCATCGTCAGTCACATTATCCCAGTCTGCTCCGGATCTCCATCGGGGGCAAATAGTAGAATCATTATAACCGCCATACGACAAATATTCGGTAACGAGCAAAGAGCGAACATAATTGCCGTCCATGTCCTCCAGCCAAATGGCAGCACAATAAGAGGGTTCAACATCTTTTGGTTTATCAAACGTAAAACTGATTTCCAAAGACCCTTTCGCTGGTTTTGGACCGGATTCACCACAGGCCATTATGAAAACCATGCTGATACAGAACAGAATCAGGTGTGGAAATTTGAGTATCATAGCGCAGCTCCATCGTAAATCATTTATCTATAGCGACTTTTAATAGGGGTACAGGTTCAGCACTATTCAGTGCAAACTCAATTTTGCCATTCAGTGATGATACAGGGTTTCGACTGGATTTGACAGGCTCGGGTATGATTGCCATCAAAGTCGATGACAAAAAAGAGATAAACAAGATAATTTTTAATAGACTTTTCATAACAAGATCTGCATTTTTTAAATCCTTTTCGTTCAAACGG
>CAYNUX010000469.1:0-3254 GCA_964400115.1 uncultured Cytophagia bacterium | reverse complement strand
GGGCACGAAGAGCCTCATTTATTGCATTTTCATCTTTAAATGCCGCAGCAACATCAGGACTCAAAAGCACGAGATTCGTTCCTTTCAAGTACTCTGTGTGATATTTTCCGCGAATACCCTCCCCCAACTCTTCTCTGCTATATTCAGGGCGCATTTCATTATCATTTTTTTTCTTCATATATTTTTCTCTCGAGAAAAGTCAAGGACGGTTATGCTCTACGGTTCTCAACAGCTTTATGCTAAAATCTTTAATCGATTATAAAGAAATTCAGGAGCAAAATCGGCACCATTTGCCCATACGATGGTCTCCATCTCTTGATCAACTTTAAACGTTTTAAATAGTTGAATATCTTGCAAGGGTTCAAACATGGTTCCATATAGTTCATTTTTTAAATCTACTTCTCCCTCAGAACCATTGTTAAATCTCAACCAGATGACATAATCATAAAGATATTTGGCTTCCTTGACATGAAGAATCATATGTTTAATCCAAAGGCTTTATAGGTTTAAGCGGTTCATTATCTGTCAATAATTGCCAGTTTTCCATTAATTCCTTTTGATGAACAAGCCGCCATTCTTGTATCATTCCAATGGCACGACTGGGCATCGTTCCATGAACAATCCCTGTTTCGATATCTATTGTAACCTCTTTGCCAGAGTATTTTGCATGAAAATGAGGTGGTGGATGATCCCTCCAATGCATATAGATGATTATTCCAAAAAAACGGCTAATAATCGGCATAAAGGATTCTCTTTTCAAACGAATGCTGCGGAATTGCAATTCTTTCAAAACACCCGACAATTAAAAATAGCATAACTGTTTTTCTGAATCAAGCAATTTTTTGGAATGATGAAAAATTGTGAAAACATATCAAGCGTTTGACAACGCAAGCCAAAATTGTCCACCCCTGGGATTAAGTGCATGATCATATCGGCTATAACTACCGTATGCATGATATCAATGCCGTCGGTTGCTCGAAAAGGAATATTACAAACCTTGTTTATTTTGATAGGTTTGGTTTGACCAGGCATAGCGTTCATTCGCGGTTCCGGATTATATGAAATGCCTGGCGGTGACCCAGAGCTGCTCAAAATCCGCTTTCAAGCCCGTGCAGTAATAGATGGGCAGATCGTTTTCATAGGGCATCACCCATTCGGCCTGAAACCGGCCCAGAAGAACCACCGATTCATAACCTTTTTCCAGATCTTCTCGTCTGGAGCCGATCGACAAGAGGTGCTCACCGGAAATATCACCCGGACATTAAAGATAGTAATGGTTATGTCCGCTGATAGCCGGGGGCAGGGGATAGTGCTCTCGATAATAGTCTATCGCCCCTGCTTCGCCATAATTGGTGGTATAAACGGCGATATCTCGTTGCACGCTGTCGGGAAGCTGTGTAAAATAATCCGAAACCGTGATCGCCATCTCTTCCCAGCCAAAGCGATCCGCAAAATGCTGCGGTAGCTCGCCCTGAGCGCTGTTTTCCTGAGCCTTGGGTTTCAGTCCAATGTCCTCCATATAACCCACCAGCGTGGCAGGCGGTAACAGCGGCATGGCCACCGGCAGGACCAGCAGGGTCATCAGCACCAACATTGTCACGAGAACCGGACGGCCAAAACGCCATTTGTTCGATAAAACCCTGCTCAGCCAGGTGCTGCCCGCAGCATAAAGCACCGGAAAGACAGGGGCCAAATAGTAGACTTTGGGGTTTTGCAACAGCATAAAGATGAAAAAGACCAGTACCAGGAATCCGAACACTCGAAACCGGCGCAATGGCGGCCAGAAGAGCAGACCCGCGAGTCCGGGTAACCAGATCAAGACATTGACCGGATTCATCTCGATCATTACCCCCATCAAGAGCTCGACCGGACTCATTTGCACATTTTTATAGGTAGCGGCATTGTGGATAAACTCCAGGCTGGGCCAGTCGTATTGTATCTGCCAGATGATGTGCGGCAAAAAGAGAATCGCAGCAATCCCGGCGGCCAGCCAGGGACCGGGCCGCAGTAATGCGTTTCGATGTGAAGAGATGAGCAAGGCAATGCCAAAACTCGAGGCCCAGAATCCCATGCTGTATTTGTTCGAGTCCCAACCCCACCACGAGTCCCAACCCGATCCACCACTTTGGGTTTTGGGAACGGATCCATACGGTCACGACGAGAAATCCTGCCAGCCAGAATACCAGATCGAGCGCATTCATGCTAAAGAAATTGGTGAGGGCCAGAAACATGAGATTGCCGAACCAGGCCAGAATGGCGAGTGAGGCTGCAAAGCGATCGCCGCCGAGGTTTCGGGTCAGGTTCCAGGTGAAAATCATACAGACGACGCCGCTCAGCGCAGCAACCGTTCGAATCGCCACCACAGAGTCGCCGAGGGTAACCAGAACGAGCCGGAGAATGACCAGGGAAAAGGGCGGATGATCCACATAGCCCCAGGCCAGGTCGCGCGCGCAGGCGATATAATAGAGTTCGTCTCGAAAGATCCCATACCGGCCCGCGGTCGCGAAAAATAGAATCAGGTAAATCGAGCTCAGCAGGATCAACGGCCAATGAGATTTTAACGTGCTTTTCATGGCAAGGTCCTTTGCCAAAGGGTAAGATTGGGGACGAATTTGTCCATTTGTTTACGTAAAACAGTTCAAAAGGATTCATTTGGCATGAGAACGTCAGAGGTCAGCAATGGTGTCATCAACCTGTTGAACCTGCCCCTGCACGATGTCACCGAATCGCAACGACAGGTACAGGGCGTGCTCGGCGACGGCAGAGCGGCCATTCATCTGCAGACCACCAACGGCAGCATCCAGGCAGTGGGATACTAGATCAAAATCCGTACAGAGCGTTCGCGAGGAGAGAACACGAGATGGCTTGCCAGGTTTTGGTTACCAGTCGTGGCTCTGCAGTGATAAATCAAACCCTGGCCCGGCTGACCTCATTCCCAGCCTCTCTGGCTGAGAATGCAGCGGGTCGGCTCTGCCGACCCGCCCAGGCGCTGCGCCGGCCTTCGATCCGGATTGCATTCGGGAAAGAGATTTCCCCCGTAAAAACACACCCTCCCGCGGGGCGATGACTGCTGGCCCGGGCCTTGCGAAACGGTACTGGGCTATGGTGACAAGCGTTGTTCCGCTTTTGCTGCCAGTCATCGCTCTGCGGGACAAGCCCTGCAGTGGCGAAGAGACTTTTTGATGTCGCTGTTGGCCGCCAGTCGTGGCTCCGCAGGGCTAAACCCCATAAGCGCTAAGTTAATAAACGCATTT
>CAYNUX010000468.1:0-3264 GCA_964400115.1 uncultured Cytophagia bacterium | reverse complement strand
GAATTCCCCATGCGTATAACCGGCTCTATCGTGGCCGATCGACAGGGATCTGCAGTGGCTTATGCTTGCTATAATTTAGAACCACGCGGTACATTGTTCGTCAAACCCAATGACCCTGTATACGAAGGGATGATCGTTGGTGAACATAATCGAGACAATGATATCGATGTCAATATATGCAAAATGAAAAAACTGACCAACATGAGAGCGGCTGGGAGTGATGAAAACGTTGTACTAACCCCCGTTGTTCCTTTGACGCTTGAAAAAGCTATCGAATTCATTAAAGATGATGAATGGGTCGAAGTCACGCCAACGTCACTTCGCCTCCGTAAAACAATTCTCAATCAACTGGATCGTAAAAATACAAAAACCCGCAAAGAGTGAAAAAGGAGATTTTAAGACGTTTCTCTCTAAAGGAGGTTTTATGCGTTGGAGTCTGATTATGCTTTTCGCTGCCTTTTCTGCCTGGTCTCAAATCCCTGTCGAGATGCCTTTATGGCCCGGGCAGCACGAAACCCAGATAGATCTTGAGCGGGTTCCCACCTTGATTCATTATGCTCCTTCCGGTCGTATGGCCACTGATCTGGCTGTTGTTGTTTGTCCAGGCGGGGGATATGGCCATCTCGCAATCGAACATGAGGGACATGATGTTGCCAAATGGTTCAATTCATTCGGTGTTCATGCATTCATTTTAAAATATCGTTACGGTAAAGAAAACCATCATCCGATTCCTATGAATGATGCAAAGCGAGCGATAGCGTTGGTTCGTTATCACGCCAAAAAATGGAACATAAACCCCAACAAGATCGGTATTATGGGGTTTTCAGCCGGTGGACATCTCGCCTCAACTGTAGGCACTCATTCGGATAATGGCACCGCCGAGGCCGACGACCCTGTGGATCGTCTTTCAAATAAGCCCGATTTTATGATTCTCGTTTACCCGGTCATTTCGTTTACCACAAAGTTTGCACATACCGGTTCAAAAAGGAATTTACTCGGGGAAAATCCGGGTTCTGAATTAATCGAATCTCTTTCCAATGAATTGCAAGTTAATGCTGACACGCCCCCTACATTCCTTATCCATGCAAGCCAGGATAAAGCTGTACCTCCTCAAAACAGCACTCTTTTTTATAATGCACTCGTACAACAAGGTGTACCCGCTGAACTCCACATTTTCGAGCAAGGGGGACATGGGTTTGGTCTTGCTCCCAATGACCCTGTTCTCTCTGTTTGGCCGGAACAGTTAAAGGTTTGGTTGAAACAAAGGGGGTTGTTCTGAGTTTTGAGTGATCTATTGATCATAGAACCTTATCTGACCGGATCCCACAAACTTTGGGCAGAAGGGTTGATACAACACAGCCGCCATAACACAAGCTTGCTTTCATTAAAGGGACAGTTTTGGAAATGGCGGATGCATGGCGGGGCCGTAACACTGGCAAGACAATTTTCTGCTTTGCCCAGGCCTAAAGTGATCTTGTGTTCTGATATGATGGATTTGACCACATTTTTGGCTTTGACAAGAAAATGGTCATACGATATTCCTATTGTGCTCTATTTTCATGAAAATCAGATCAGTTATCCCTGGTCTGCAAATGATCGCGATTTAAAAATGAACCGGGATCGGCATTATGGTTTTATCAATTACGCATCAGCTATGGCCGCAAATCAAATCTGGTTCAACTCTGAATACCATCGAACCCGGTTTTTAACGGATCTGGAAACCTTTCTGAGACATTATCCTGACCACAGAGAATTCAAATCTGTCGAGTCGCTCCGGGAAAAAAGTCATGTGGTGTATCCGGGATTGGATTTGCAATTTTTTGATTCCTTTAAAATTAAAAAAAAGACAAGAACAGGCCCACCGATTATCCTTTGGAATCATCGGTGGGAATATGACAAGAATCCGGATGAGTTTTTTTCAGTGCTCTGCCAGCTCGATTCTCATGGCTTTGACTTTCAACTGGTCATGCTGGGCGAAAATTTTTCATCAAAACCCTCCAGTTTTCATATGGCGTTCGAATCTCTGGCTGACAAAATTTTGTATCAGGGATTCGTACCGGATCGAAAAGAGTACGCACGTTGGCTCGTACAAAGTGATATTCTGCCTGTTACTTCTGTCCAGGAATTTTTTGGAATATCTGTTGTCGAAGCGATTTATTGCGGATGTTACCCTTTGTTACCACGGCGATTGACGTATCCAGAATTGCTTGCACATCAGGCCTATGATCACTATTTTTATGCAGATCAACCCGATCTTTTCAAGCGAATGGGCAATTTGTTGAATCATCCTGACCCGTTAGGGGCAATCAATAATCTGCCAAAGTCGATGTTGAGATTTGATTGGCAAAATATCATTTCCCTTTATGACAATAAAATAGATGAATGTGTTAAAAGTACTTGAATAACATCGGAGTCGATATGTCACCAGCTATGCCTGAAGGGGAAAATTCGCGCAAGGCGATTCGGTGGATATCCAACCGAATAGAGTCAGAAGGTGAAGAAAGGCTATGGACTTTTATAAATGAAGCCATCTCACGATTCGATCTCAATCCCTTTGAGGCACAAATGCTGATTCATTTTTACAAATCCACTGATAAATCATAGACCCTTTAATTTTCGACCATAACCAATTCCTTATTTATGTCTATTCTTCTCATTTATCCACCGCTAACTCGCGCTCCAGAGCCCCCGGCAAGTATAGCTAAACTCGCATCCGCATTGAGGCTTAATAGTGTTTCTGTTACGCTCTGGGATGCCAACATCGAGGGACAATATTTTCTATTCAGCCAGCAAAATTCAAATCATGATCGATGGACTGAACAGGCGATACGTAATCGTAAAAATAATGTCAAAGAGATCAATCATCTCTCGGGTTATAAAACCATTGATCACTATAATCGTATTGTCAGGGATTTGAATCGTTTACTGGTAAAGAATCCGCTTGCAGGGCAAGGATCTCAATTGAGCTTAACTCAGCATTTGCATCAAAGATATTCACCTCTCAAGAGTGATGATCTGCTTTTCTTTGCCGAGAACCCTCATCGTGATCCTTTTTACTCCTTTTGGCAACCCAAATTATCGGATTATATCGATGAACAAAATCCTGAATGGATAGGCTTTTCGCTCTTTTTTCTCGGTCAGGCTTTTACGACATTTGCTATGCTCGGCTGGGTAGACAAGAATGCCCCGGAAATCAGGATTGCAGTGGGAGGAGGGCGTGGGGTTGGAGGTGGAATATAGGGCAACGGAGTTCGTTGGTTCAAA
>CAYNUX010000467.1:0-3288 GCA_964400115.1 uncultured Cytophagia bacterium | reverse complement strand
CTCATCTTGTAGAAAAACTGGGTCAAACAAAACTCTTGGCAACTGCAAAGTTTGTTGATTTGCGGTTTAGAGATAATATAGTCATAAAAAAGAACACTTGAATACATCCACGCATCAGAGTTTTTTGGATTAATTCGATTAATAAACGGAGTAATCTATGCAAGTCGACATTATCGCTGGTTTGGATATCGGCACTACCAAAATCGGCAGTTTCATCGCCGAAGTGGATGAAACGGGAGAGATAAATATTATTGGTGTTTCTGCAGTGCCTTCCGAGGGGTTGCGCTATGGTGTGGTCGTGGATGTAGAAAAAAATGTGCGTTCAATTCGGACTTCAATGCAATTGGCCGAAGAAATGGCCGGGGTACAGGTCGGAGCGGTCTTTGGGGGAATAGCCGGAGATCATATTCGCAGCATTAATGGCCGTGGCGTTGTTGCTATTTCCGGAGAGAACGGAGAGGTTTCCACGGATGATGTCCGTCGTGTCATCGATGCTGCCAAAGCAGTCGCTTTGCCTATTGATCGCGAAATCATTCACATCTTGCCACAAGAATTTGTGGTTGATGAACAACGTGGAATCCGCGATCCTGTTGGGATGAATGGTGTGCGCCTGGAAGCAGAAGTACATATTGTCACCGGTGCGATTGCTTCGGCACAAAATATTCATCGATGTATCGAAAAAGCGGGTTATGGTGTCGCTGATCTGGTTTTGGAACCTCTGGCTTCCAGTTATTCGGTCCTCAAAGAGGATGAAAAAGAATTGGGTGTAATACTCATCGATATTGGCGGCGGGACGACCGATATCGCCATGTTCTATGAAGGATGTATTCGCCATACTTCAGTGGTCGCTCTTGGTGGACGAAATGTCACCAATGATCTCGCTATTGTGCTGCGCACACCTGTCGAAGCTGCGGAAAAGCTCAAGATCAGTCATGGCAGTGCGTTCTATTCAGATGATGATAAGGATAGCACCGTACAAGTATCCGGAGTGAATAATCGTTCCCCGAGACGGATCTCAAAAAGTTTATTGGTCGATATTATTCAACCTCGTATGGCTGAGATATTGTCTCTTGTGTATGAAGAGGTGAAACGCTCCGATTATATCAATCTCATGACCACCGGTGTGATTATGACCGGCGGCGCATCTTTGCTGCCGGGAACGGTGGATATGGCCGAGGATATATTCAACATGCCTGCGCAACTGGGTATACCATCGGGTTTTGGTGGAATGGTCGAAGAAGCCAGGCGTCCTCAATGCGCAACAGGAGTTGGATTGATTTTATATGGCATACAGCATCGTTCGGAAATCAAACATGTCATGAATGACGGGGAGATAAACTTGTTTGATAATATTAAAAAACGATTTCGTCGTTGGTTCGGGAGTGTAACCACCTTGAGCTGATGCCTTTCGAAATTTCTTTCATTTTGAAAGAAGGAGTTGATTATGAATGGTTTAACAATTGATATTGCAGACGCCGGCGCTCTACCCGCAAAAATGAAAGTAGTGGGTGTTGGCGGAGCTGGTGGCAATGCGCTCAATCGTATGATTGCTGAAGGTCTGGCTGGTGTGGAATTTGTTGCAGTCAACACCGACGAGCAAGCCCTGGAAAATTGCGCTGCCCCGACGAAAATACGAATAGGGAGCAAAGCCACGCAGGGCTTGGGCGCCGGTGCGGATCCTGATAAAGGCCGTCGGGCCGTTGAAGAAGACCGGAACGCCGTATATGAAGCCCTTGCTGATGCCGATATGGTCTTTGTGGCCGCTGGCATGGGCGGAGGTACAGGAACCGGGGCTGCACCTGTAGTAGCCGAAATTTCGCGTGATATCGGGGCTCTCACTGTTGGCGTGGTGACCAAACCCTTTCTCTTTGAAGGACCCAAACGCATGCAACGGGCTGATGAAGGGATTCAAATTCTCAAGGAAAATGTGGACACCCTTATACAGATTCCTAATCAAAGGCTGTTGTCCATCGTCCCGGATGATACCCCGCTGGATGCTGCCTTTCGATATGCCGATGAAATTCTGTTTTCGGCGACAAAAGGCATTTCCGACTTGATCAGCATCCCCGGATTGGTCAATCTCGATTTTGCTGATGTTCGAGCCGTTATGTCTGAGATGGGCGATGCCCTTATGGGGAGCGGAATGGCACGTGGAGAGAACCGGGCCAAAGTTGCGGCTGAACAAGCAATCAAGAGTCCCTTGCTGGAAAATGTCTCAATCTCCGGTGCGCTGGGGGTCTTGGTCAATATTACAGGCGGCACGGACTTGACCTTGAAACAAGTGAATACAGCGACCTCGATTATTTTTGAAGAAGCGGGCCCCAATGCCAATATTATCTTTGGTGCTGTGATCGACAAGGAATTGTCAGAAGAAATACGCATCACGGTGATTGCCACAGGCCTGTCCGTCCAAACTCAACGGCGCCGAATACCGGGTTTGAACCGGCAACCGATCTCCATGTCACCTGACAATGGTTCTGTAGATGAGCGAGAAATTCCGGCCATCGATCGGATTAGTAAAATCAATGAGACCATGGGAAAGGAAAAATCGACCCGTATTCAAAACAGTCATGTCCAACCGGAAGAAATGACTCGCCGAACCATGATGCCCTCGGATAAAAAGGAGACAAGGACTCTACAGGAACAGTTTCAGTTCGATAAACAACCGCAAGAACGTCCGCGATCTGAACAACCCCGTATACAAAAACGGCAGGATGAAGAGACTGAGCGAGAAAAAGAGGCCAAAGAAGAGAATAGAGATCAAAAAAAGAGAGATCATCGATTCGGGTCAATCGATTTTGAAAAGGATGCCAATGGCATCGATAAAGAAGATTATGAGATACCGGCATATCGTCGCCGGCGCTGGAATTTTTTCTAAACCCTCGACCCCAGTCATTGGCAAAATACCCCAAATTTGCCGTGACGAGCTGCCCAAAATGAAAAAGGGCTCAGATGAGCCCTTTTTCACATTCAGGTCGTTTAAAAATAAAATTTATAAGGCTTTGGTCACTTTGCCAGATCGCAAACAGCGCGTACACACATAAGCGCGACGCGGTGATCCATTTTCGAGAATGCGCAATTTGCGAAGATTGGGCATCCAACGGCGTTTGTTCAAATTGTGCGCATGGCTGACGTTATGGCCGACCTGGGGACCTTTGCCGCATATATCGCATTTCTTTGCCATCACGAACTCCTGTGCTTAAGCGTAATTAATGCAAACAATTAAAAATATAATGATATCAACGATTACATGCAAGCACTATTTGTTGCAATTTTGTAATGCGACCC
>CAYNUX010000466.1:0-3288 GCA_964400115.1 uncultured Cytophagia bacterium | reverse complement strand
CATATTGTCTACCAATGGCTCTTGGTTTCCGACAGATGTGATACTGATACGACCTCGTTTTTGCAGAAAACCGTGCATGGAAATCCGACGCAACCTGTTCACAATCCACAATTCTAACATCTCGTGGCAAAAGTGCATTGCCTCCACGCAAAATGGTCGAAACAGGCAGATAACTCATCATCCTAAAATTGGCCACTTGCCCTAAAGCGTGCACACCTGTATCGGTACGTCCGGCAACAGTAACTCTGACGGGTTGCTGTAATAATTCAGAGAGAGCAGCTTCCAAAACTCCCTGCACAGTACGAACCTGTGGCTGAATTTGCCAACCACAAAAGTCAGATCCGTCATATTCGAGAACGAGTTTGATATTGCGTTCGGTCATCCGGTTTCTATCAGGATAATCGCCAGCATCAATAAAAACGTTCCTGTCAGGACAACATAATCTTTTCCGGCAAAATGCAGGGATTTGTAGCGGCTTCTGCCCTTCCCTCCAGAATAGCATCTAGAATCCATGGCCAAGGCCAAGTCATCAGCTCGTCTAAACGCTGATACAAAAAGCGGTAGAATGAGAGGAATCACACTCTTTACTTTTTCCAAGATATTACCTTCAAAAGTGGCCCCGCGAGAAATTTGAGCATTTTTTATACGTTGGGCCTCTTCCATCAGTGTGGGGATAAAGCGCAAAGATAATGTCAGCAT
Organism: uncultured Cytophagia bacterium; assembly: GCA_964400115.1. Lineage (GTDB taxonomy): Bacteria > Zhuqueibacterota > Zhuqueibacteria > Residuimicrobiales > Oceaniaggregativiventaceae > Oceaniaggregativivens. The sequence goes on along the minus strand of CAYNUX010000466.1, from coordinate 2,589 downwards.
CATTACCATCTCATGCGTAGGTACTCGCAAACGTTCCAACGGAGAAAATAAACTCTCCAAAGCATCAGCGATCTCGATTGGCAAGGTCGTAAGCGTTAGTATGGCAGCATATACGACCAATAAAGCGAGTCGCATAGAGTAGACAAATCCGAGCAAAAGGCCTTCATGACTGATATCAAGCCCGATCCACGGAATTTGATATACAACCTCCCCACGCGTCCAGAAAATATGAACAAGAACCGTAATAGCAAACAACCACGCAAACGGCCGCAGATTACGCAAGACGAGCGCGAGAGGTAATTTGGCGGCTCGTATGGATATGACAGCTACAATGCCAAAAAAGATCAACATGAGCGGACGTAATGTGATCAGCAAGCAAATCATGAGTCCCATGAGACTGGTCAGCTTTGTTCGTGGATCCAGAGCATGAATCCAAGAATCGCTCGCATAATATTTTCCAAGCGTTATATCGGTATAAAATGCCAAATTTCACGATTTCCCTTGGCACAGATTCTCACCTTCTCTTAAAATGATCTCGACAGCTTGTAATGCCGGAATCAATTGGTAAATATACAAAATTCAAGAAGAAAATACAACCAAAAACTAGAATGCGCAACTGGCAACCTTCAAAACCAAGAGCCAGAAGCAAATTACTTGCTTTTTCGCTTGCTTATTACACCATTTTTCAATACAGTTAGATTCTGAACTCTCCATAAAATCTCCAAATTAATGGCATGAAAATTACAAAAACAAAATTTTTCGATCCTACCACATGACAAGGAGGTCAACATGAACGGTCCCCAGGGGAAAGAACCATTCAAGCCATATGTGCCTGCGACGACGATAATGAAAGAATTAACCTTTAAATCATTACTTCTCGGAATGATCCTTGCCATTGTTCTCGGTGCTGCCAATGCATATCTAGGTCTTAAAGCAGGCATGACGGTTGCTGCAACTTTTCCCGCAGCAGTTATTGCCATGGCTATTCTCCGTGCTTTTAAGGGAACTATTCTCGAAGAGAATATGGCCCGTACTACCGGTGCTGTCGGTGAGGCACTTGCTGCTGGAGCTATTTTTACGATCCCGGCCTTTGTTCTGGCAGGTGTATGGACCGAGTTTGACTATATGAAAAGCACTCTGCTCATGCTCATCGGAGGTAATCTCGGGGTTCTTTTTGTGGTATTATTAAGACGTACCCTTATATTGGATGAGACCCTCCCCTATCCCGAGAGTAAAGCGTGCGCTGAAATTGTCAAAGCCGGGCAAGGGGGCCAATCCGGCGCAAAATATGTATTTGGAGCAATGGGGCTAGCAGCTGTTATAGAGTTTTTTAAAAACGAAAATGGCCTACGCGTGATCAAAGATTCGGTGTCTGGTTTTTTTGATTTGCATGCTTCCAAAATATCCCTTTTGAATAGCGAGAGCAGGGTGATCGAAACGGTTACTCAGGCAGGAGAAAAAATCCGGGGTGAGCTCGGATTTAAAGGCGGATTGTTTCTGCAAAGTCCGGCTTCATCACCCGCCTTTCTCGGCGTGGGTTATATCATCGGATTTCGTCTTGCGGCAATCACGTTTTCTGGTGGCGTGTTTGGATGGCTCTTTTTAATGCCTCTGGTACTGTTTCTTATGAGCGGACAATTGGATGTTTTTGCAGAATCATTTGGCTGGTCGACTATTGCCAAAACCACCTATAGTGCCACAGTCAAGCCTATTGCTGTAGGCGGCATGCTCGTTGGCGCCTTTTATACTCTGTTTAGTATGCGTTCTAAATTGATCAGCGGCATTTCTAGAGGATTCCAGGATCTGGGCAAGGCGAAAAAAGAGGTAAATGCCCAGGTCACGGAGAGGACTGATAAGGATGTTCCCTTTAACCTTATTCTCATTGGCCTCGGCATTCTTATCCTCTGTATGGTCATCCTCTATCAAACGTTTAGCCACAATCTGGGCGCGGCCGTTTTGGCAACGGTGGTAATGAGTCTTGCCGGATTTGTATTCGCTGCCGTGGCAGGATATCTGGTCGGGGTAATTGGCAGCTCTTCCAATCCTATTTCAGGACTGACATTATCTACCCTGCTCATTGCAGCTGTATTGATGGTTCTCGTGGGCATGAAAGGCGATCCCGGGGTTGCGGCCGTGCTGGCAGTAGCATCAGTGGTCTGTTGTGTCGCTGGTGTGGCAGGCGATATGATGCAAGATTGGAAGGTAGGCTATATTCTCGGGGGTACACCCTGGAAAATGCAGATCGGCGAAATGCTCGGTGTAACCGCTGCTGCTTTTGTTCTGGTTCTTCCCCTGATGTGGTTGCATCAAGCTAATGGTATCGGCAGCGAAGCACTCCCGGCTCCGCAAGCCGGCCTCATGGCCATGATGGCAAAAGGAATCGTGGGCGGAGAAATGGCCTGGCCTCTCGTTATTGCAGGAATGTTTTTTGCAATCGCCCTTATCCTGATCGGCGCGCCTTCTCCAATGCTTATAGCCGTAGGAATGTACCTGCCCTTTAATACAACTTTTGCTATTTTTATCGGCGGTTTTTTAAAAAAATCCCCCCCTAAAAAAGACCGAAAAAAAAAAAAATATTAAAAAAAATCT
>CAYNUX010000465.1:0-3298 GCA_964400115.1 uncultured Cytophagia bacterium | reverse complement strand
AGATCGAAATGTTTTTCCAGTCTTATATCCCCGGTTTGTTCGTTGACACCCGCCATAGGTAATAGCCCCCCATAAACATGGACGACTTGATCGCGCTGAATATTTGCTTTAGGCATAGCCTGATTGATTTCATTTAAAAAGTCGAGTACATCCTGTTCGGTTATTCTATATTCATCGGGATCTTTATCGAATGGCTTGTGATCTGTACCGATCAACGTCATGCCCCGCCAGGGAACGGCAAAGAGCAAGCGAGATCCTTTGCTGATCAATGCATCAGAATCTTTGAATTCGTTTTTGCTATAAAATCCAAAAGCCATATCTTGGCCAAGGGATTTATTGACTACCAGATTCAAGGCCGTAGAAAACCCCACCGGTTTCCAATGACCGTTTAAATTCAGAGATGAAATGATCTGATTGACCCACGGGCCTGCTGCATTCAGGGTCATTTTGGCATTGATCTCGAATTCTTTTCCATCCGGAATATCGCGAACGTGCATTCCGCTTACCCGTCCATCAGCATAGATGGGCCTTAAAGCCTGAACATAGTTGGCTACATCAGCGCCTTCCTGAACAGCGGAATGGACAAATGAAAACAACAAGCGTTCAGAATTTACCATTTGTGCGTCATACCAGATCGCTCCGCCATTGAGGTCTGTAGGATCCAGACAGGGTAAAACGTTTAACAAAGCTTCCTTTGAAATCACACGGCCGGCAGACAGGCGTTTGGCAGGGTCCACTCCTTTATTGCGATCCATGCTCATGACATCGTTAATCAAAAGCGCAATCCGCATCACTTCCGGTCCTTTGAGTTTGTGCCCCTTGGTAGGCATCACGCAGGGCAGGGGTTGTACCAGATGAGGTGCGATACAAGAAAGGATTCTTCGCTCCCGGATGGATTCTCTCATACGACCTATATCAGCATGTTGTAAATAACGCAAACCTCCATGGATAATCTTTAGACTATTAAAGGAAGTACCGGAGGCAAAGTCTTTTTTGTCAATCAGGGCAACACGCATTCCCCGTTGTGCTGCGTCCCAGGCAGCTGTGGCACCATAGATCCCTCCACCAACGACCAGGAGGTCATATTCTGTTTTTTTTAAATTTTCTATTTGTCGACGCATATTAAATTCCTATTGCTTGACATATTGGCGATACCATCGCTGAAAAACAATCAAGGCCCACAATTTATGGCTATGATTTTCTTTTCCAGTCATGTGTTCCTTCATCATGCGATGAACGGTATTTACAGAAAAGAGTCCGGACTCCTCGAGCCGATCAGTGGAAAGGGCATCGTTCATCAAGGGATTCAACTCTTCTTTAATCCAGTTTTTAATAGGGATGCTAAATCCTTCTTTACCGCGAGACAATATTTGATCCGGGAGTATACCTTGCATTGCTTTTTTCAGGATATATTTTGTTTGTCCCTTTTGCAACCGGAGCGAGCTGGGAATAGAGGCTGCAAATTCTACCAAACGGTGATCCAAAAAAGGAACACGAGCTTCAAGTGAAGTTGCCATGCTCATTCTATCCACCTTGACCAGGATATCATCCACGAGATAAGTTGTAAGGTCAACATATTGCTGCTGGTCCAAAGGATCAGATGAGGAGCACCGCGCAAATTTTTTCTCCATGAACTCGTAGGGACGATAGCCCTCGAGTTGCTGACGAACATGTTGTTTATACAAGAGATCTTTATCAGCCTCTTGTAAAAAAATCATCCAGCGCACATGTTGCAGGTGATCGGGCAATCTCAGTCCTTCCACGAACCGCCGGGATTTGTTTATCAATCCTTTTTTCTTATCCGTGGGTGGCAAGGCGTTAATCGTCGGTTCAATAAGCGCTTTTCTCATCCACCATGGAAGCCGCTGATAGCGCAGGGCCAGGGTCTGAGCGACATAGGTATCATATCCAGCCAGGAGCTCATCCCCACCATCCCCGGAAAGCACCACCGTGACATGTTTCCGAGCCATTTCGGAAACCAGAAACGTCGGAAATACGGAAAAATCTCCAAAAGGCTCATCGATCAAAGTGAACAATTTCTCTGCCAAATCGCTGATATCGGGTTTTAAAAATTCTTCATAGTGATCGGTTCCAAAATGAGAGGCAATAGCTCTTGCAAAAGGCAATTCATTATAAGTACGATCATCAAATCCTATCGAAAATGTTTTAACCTGAAAATTGCTTACCTGACTCATCATAGCAACGATCGAACTTGAATCGAGGCCTCCACTTAAAAAAGCACCGAGAGGGACTTCACTCATGAGCCGGATCTTTACCGCATCAAACAAAAGTTCCCGCAGTTTCTCGACACAGGCTCTTTCGTCCCAATCATATGCAGCATAGTGCACATCCCAATATCGCTCTATTGTTGACCGGCCCTCTTTATACTCCAGGGTATGTGCAGCCGGCAATTTATGAATATCTTGCAGAATTGACAAAGAATCAGGAATGTACTCAAATGTTAAAAAAGTATCAAGCGCTTTAAGATTTATTCGACGAGGGATATCCCTGATCTGCAAAAGAGATTTCAGTTCTGAGGCAAAGACAAGTCGATCCCGGTCGATATAATAGTAGAGAGGTTTAATTCCGAGACGATCCCTAGCCAGAAAGAGTCTGGCGTTTCTTTGATCCCAGATTGCAAATGCAAACATACCATTCAAATGGGTCACGCACTTTTTACCCCATTCCTCATAGGCATGCAATATGGTCTCGGTATCGCTTAGAGTCTTGAAGCAATGGCCTTTTTTCTCCAATTCCTTTCGGATAGAGCGATAATTATAGATCTCACCGTTAAAAACAATGACACAATCATTCGATTCATTATATATAGGTTGAGCACCGGAGCTCAAATCGATAATAGACAGGCGGCGCATACCCAGGGCTATATTTTTGTGAACGTATATTCCCTGATCATCCGGCCCTCTATGGTTAATGGCAGCGCACATACGATCCAAATCTGTCGGATCTGTCCGACGTTCGGAATTCTGATAAACAAAACCGCAAATTCCGCACATACTCAGTAACTCCTCACGGCTTGCTGCACAATCCATTTTGTCTTGTACAGATAATCCTGATAGTTATATTGTTTTTCTGCCAGCTTGACAGCTTCTTGGGCCAGGCCCTGGGCATATTCAGCATTATCGAGAACCTTTAAAATTCCCCTGGCAAAAGATTGTGGATCGATTGCAGTGAGTTCTGAAACATTGGAATTTAAAATCTGTGTATGCGTAATATGGTCGGTTGCGACAATGGGTTTTTCTGAACGCAGATATGAATATATCTTTAATGGTTAATTATT
>CAYNUX010000464.1:0-3309 GCA_964400115.1 uncultured Cytophagia bacterium | reverse complement strand
CCGCAAGGACATCCCTGTCATGGATTTTAGAGAGCAATTTTCTGATGATGTCCAATTTTCCCGCTCGTTTACCCTGGATGGGATATTTACTCTGGTCTACACACAGTCAGAATCTCAAAAACATCTATATCGGGTCAATTTGCGAACAAAAGAGTTTGAAAAGGTCATGAGCAAATCTGCATTTGGTCATCCTCAGATCTGTCCCGTTGATCCCGATATCGTCTCTTTTGCCCAGCGACCTGACACCCAGAACGACATGTCCCTTCCCATGGAAAAACGAACGCATACCTGGACGGTCAATATGAAAACCGGCGAGCATTCGCGGATACTGACCATGCCGTATGGTTTTCGGCTTACGCATCCGACCTGGTCGGCCGATGGAGAACGGTTTTTCTTTTTCAGAAAAACCGTACCAGGCTGGCTGCCCGTTTCCATTTGTTCTCAAAATCTGGATGGTACCGGCTTTCGCGAATATACGACTCATAGCGTCATCAGACTCGGCCACGGCGTTTCTTCTGCTGACGGAAAGTGGTTTGTCGCTGACGGCCAGGATCCCCATTTTAATCCGATCATGCTCATAAATCTCGTTACGGGTGAGGAAAAGATTTTGTGCTGGCCCAATTCGAGTATCTACAATCAGCATGTTCATCCCTCTCTCAGCCAAAGCGGAAAGATTGTAGCGTATACTTCGGATATCTCTGGCACTTCACAGGTCTATGTCGTGCCAACAGGGATTGAATGAGCGAAAAGAGCAAGATCCTATGACCAGAGAGGGTATGCGGGTCTCCTGATGTGCCGGACTTTACCAAGCAACACCATTTGATCGAAATCGAGCCCGATGAGAGTTCTGCGGCGAATTGGATCCGGATCAATGACCGCGTGTTGCTGCCAAAAGGGTTTCCAAAAGCAAGCCAGACTATTAAAAATGCTGGCTTGCGGGTCCTGGAGCTCGATGTGTCCGAATTCCGCAAACTGGACGGTGGACTGAGTTGTCTCTCCCTGCGATTCTAGTTCACGGACTATTCGTGCGCAACACCTTTTTCTTCAGCTTTTAACCGCTGTTTTTCCGCTACTTTGGCAAAGGGATAATAGACTGCCATTGCCAATAGAATGGATATGACTCCCCATACCGCTGCTTTCCAGTCGCCGCCGGTAACCAAATAGTGACCGATAACCGGTGGGGTGGTCCAGGGGACATTGATGAACGGCTTGGAAATAACGCCCCAATCCATCAAGAGATAGGTCAGGGTCGTGAGCATCAAAGCATTGAAAATATAGGGGATCATAAAGATGGGATTCAGAACGATCGGAAATCCAAAAAAGATCGGCTCATTGATCTGAAAAATTTGGGTCGGCATCGAAACCCGGCTGATTTTTCGGAATCCTGGTTCTTTGGAATTGAACATGATCAGGGCCAGAGCAATCGTGGCACCCGTGCCTCCCACATTGACAAAGGCCGTAAAAAATCCATAGGCCGTGATATATGGCAGGGGTTCGCCCTGGGCCATTGCTATCACATTCATGGAAAGATATTGCAAAAAGATGGGGGCTACAATAGCATCCATGGCATTATCTCCGTTGATTCCCACTGACCAGAGCAGGGTAACCATGAACGCATACACCAGAATACCAGGCAAAGTATTGAGAGCAAAAACCACGGGTTGAAAAGCCATCTGTACCAGTCCATTGATATCGATGCCGAGAATGAACCGAATAACCCAAAAGGCTGTCATCAGAAACAAAAGGGGTGTCAAAGACAAAAAGGATTGCACCACAATCGGCGGAACATTCTCGGGCAGTTTGATCACAAAATTCCTTTTGATAAAGAATTTTTGTACCTCCACCGTGATGAAGGCGATGATGATGGCCGTAAAAATGCCGACAGATCCCAGCCCTTCCATGTTTATAGTCAATGTTTCAACATCTATCTGGATCATGATAAAGATGGCTGTTGCGAGAATGGCACTCATCACTGCTTCTATCTTTTCCTGTAGAGCGAGATCATAGGCGATGGAAAAGCATACAATGACCGCAAGCAAACCAAAGGTTGCGGTAACGGGAACCTGCAACACCTGCATGAATGGCTCGATAAGCTCGCTCCAGCCGGGGATGGGGAGAAAGCTGATAATGATAAAGATACTACCAATGATCGTAAAGGGAACAGTGGCCACCATACCCGAACGGATGGCAGAGAGGTATCGATTTTCGCTAAACGTCGTTAGCGCCGGAACGATATGCTTGTCCAGGAACAGGGTGGCTTTCATTATTTTTCTCCTTTCAAATTTTATAAAAATCTGTTTCCGTCCTGCTGAATGTCCCGATTTGTTTTGGCAGGGTTGTCGCCTTTGTAGCGGGATTTGCAGCCAGAACTTTAGAGTGATACAAAATCCTGATCATTAATGCAATAGATTTTTTTGGTTTATTGGAAATCGGTTCCACAATCCAGAGAAAACATCCGCCTGCTAAAAATGTTGATTTTCAATTAAAATTGTTTTATAATAAAGATTATTTTTTATTTCTTATCAAAATGCCCAAGGAGATCATCCGTGAAGAATGTTTTATTCCTATTGTTATCATTTTTCGTTGCTACCGGTTTTGCTGAAGAAGGGTTGTGGCTGTTGTCGCAATTGGATCAACTCGATTTGAACAAAAAAGGTTTGCAAATCGCGACAGAGGATATCTATCACCCTGACAAGAGTTCACTGACCGATGCCATTGTCTGGCTCGGAGGGTGTAGTGCCTCATTCGTATCACCAGAAGGACTTTTGTTGACCAATCATCATTGTGCCTATGGGGCATTGCAAAAAGCATCTACCCGCGAAAATGATTATATCAAAAATGGATTTCTGGCGAAAAAGCGGTCAAAAGAAATCGAGGCGAGAGGGTCCAATGCTTATGTATTGCAAAAGATCAAAGATGTAACCCAAGAGGTGATGAACGCTGTACAGGGAATCGATGATCCAGTGGATCAGGAGAAAAAGATTACCGCCAAAATCAAGGCCATGGAAGATAACATAGAAGGCGACAGGGAAGACATTTATGCTTATATCGCCTCGATGTATAAAGGAAAACAATATATTTTATTCGTTTACAAAAAGTATCAGGATGTACGCATTGTTTATGCGCCACCCAAGTCTATTGGCAAATATGGTGGAGATGTCGACAACTGGATGTGGCCGCGTCACACCGGCGACTTTACGTTCTTGCGCGTCTATCAGGCACCGGATGGCAGCGGAGCAAAATACCATCCGGATAACATTCCGGTTAACCCGAAAAATTATCTCCGTGTCGCCACCGAGCCTCTCAGGG
>CAYNUX010000463.1:0-3317 GCA_964400115.1 uncultured Cytophagia bacterium | reverse complement strand
CTCAACTGAATGCCCTGCATTTTGGCAGGAGACGCCGTGAGCATATTGACAGAACCGCCAAATGCAGAAACACCAAAGAGTGAGTTCGAGACACCTCGCTGAAGCTGAATATCCTCCATATTTGTTGCCAGATCCGGCATGTCTACCCAATAGACTTGATGATCCTCAGGATCATTGAGCGGGATTCCATTGATCATAACCCCAACACGAGTTTGGTCGAATCCGCGAACTTTGAGATAGCTATATCCTAACCCGTTGCCTGCATCCGAATAAGAGTAGACATTGGGCAATTCGCTCAATAACATGGGAACATCCTGAACCGTATATGACTCGCGGATCTGTGATGACGTCATATTTGTAAAGGCAACCGGAGTCTTGCGTTCATCAGCACGTGCAGCGGTGACCATAATCTGCTGCCCGGGTAAAACACTGGGTCGCATTTTTATGGTGATGGATCGATCACCGGTAAGGGTGATTCGTTCTTTGTAAATCTGATAGCCAATATAACTAACGCTGATCACCTGTTCGCCCGGAACAGCATTTTGAATGATAAAAGAGCCATCTTTGTCTGAAGCCGTTCCAATATCCTGGGATTCCAATAGTATATTGGCACCCTGTAAGGGATTGTTGGAGCGAGCATCGACAACAGTCCCTTTTAGATTGATATTCGCCTGTGCAAATAATAAAGCAGGAAAAAAAAGATATAAAAAGAGTCTCATGTAAACCTCCAAAATACTATGATTTACAATCGACCCATAGGGGAGAGTAACCGGTCATAATAAGTGAATTAAAAGATGACCCGGTTAAAGGATGGTCTAAATAACAAAACCGTAAACTTTTGGATACGGTTCGTTTAGTGTCTCGACCGTTTCCTTCGCTGGCATTACCCAGATCAGGTTCCAAGGGTTTTTTCTCAGGGTATGTGCAAAATCACACATGGCGAAACTGTTATGAAAAACACCAAACATGTTTCGGAACATACCCACCCCTACGGGTTTGGAATGTTGCAAGAATATAAACTATTGCGTCTATTAACGCAACACTTTTCTCAACAGTAATCGGCTCTCTCTTATTTCCCGGATATTCGGAATTTTAAAATTAGAGGCCGGGTTATTTAGGTCTCCTGGAAAAAGAATGTTTGGCAACTGGAACCCTCGTAAAAGCCGACCGGCAAGAGCTCTATGAGAAAAGAAATGATTCTGATGGTATTTGAATCAATATTTAAGCCCGTAATCGATAAAAAAGGGCCTTCCTGGCTTGTAAGGGGTGCTGACAGGCCGTAAATGGGAACAAATTGCTCTTTTCGAGAATTAAATAATTTAGACCTGCTGTGAAACTCGACTCGTTGCCAATTCTTTTTGGTGGACCTGGTCGACGATCACTGCACATGTGCTATCTCCGGTGATATTGGTTACCGTGCGGAGCATATCAAAAAGTCTGTCCACACCGAACAAGATGGGGAGCCCGGCGACAGGTATGTTTGCAGCCAATAGTACTGCAACAACGAGCAGCGTAGGGCCGGGCACCCCAGCTTGTCCAATCGATCCAATCGTCGCGGTTAATACTATCGCAATGATCTCTCCAACCCCCAGTTCAATACCGAAAAATTGAGCAAAAAACATGGCTACAAGAGAATAATATATCGCATTGCCATCCATATTTATAGTTGCCCCCAAAGGCAGAATAAATGATGATGATTCCTCACTGACGCCCAGATCCTCTTCACAGACCTTCATAGTGACAGGCAAAGTCGCCATTGAAGATGATGTCGATAAAGCCACGACCTGGGCTTTTCCTATCGCTTTGATAAATCTGAGCGGCGATAGCCCGGATAACAACTTTATATAAGATGGATAAACCACAAAAGTCTGAAGTGTCAGTGCTGCCAAATAGATGAAAAAGAGCTTTAATACCAGCTGTAGAATTTCATATCCGAATGTTCCTACTGCATCGGCAATGAGGCCGAATACTCCCAGGGGGGCCAGCCACATAATTTTTCCAATCATCCAAATCAGAGACTCACTAAAATGATGAAAAAGATCTACAATAGGGGTCTTGTTGGCAGCTGGCAATGTGGATAAACCAAAACCAAAAAAGAGGCTAAAGAATAAGAGCTGAAGAATATTACCTTGTACGAGAGCCTGGAAAGGGTTTTCTGGAATAAATCCCTTGATGGTTTCCCAAAATCCGGGAGTATCTCCCTGGTCAGCGATTTGTTCGCTAAACATCTGCGATACCGTCGAAAGATCGACACCTGAGCCAGGTTGAAATATTGCACCAAATAGCAATCCCAAAATCACGGCAATTGCAGTGGTTGAAAGATAGTACAAAAATGTCAGAATGCCGATTTTTCCGGCAGAGCGTGTATTTCCCAGGGATGCGGCACCGGCAATGATGGACACGGTCACCAAAGGAATGACCAACATTTTTATCAGTTGCATAAACAGATCACCAAGAGGGGCAATCAGTGCGGTTTTTTCACCTAATAAAGCTCCAAAAAGAATGCCTAACCCCATTGCAACAAGAATCCATGTGCCCAGCGAACGTGACCATTTCTGCATGTAAGGCTCCTCTTAAATTCCTCAAAGTACAAAGCCCGGGGAAAAGAAGCAACCTTTAGATAAAAAAAATGCAGCAAATCCTTTATGGATTTGCTGCAGGCACCAAACAAAGAAGAGAGGAGAGAGAGAGTACTATTACTGTGCAGGCACCACTGGAGACGCTGGTGCTGGCATAGATTCTTTGATTTTATTCATCATACCTAAAACGAGTTCACTATATTTTGCTTCGAATTCAGCGTTGGTAATTATTTGAACACAAATCTGTGCTTCTTGTTGGTTGAGCTCAAGCGGTACAAGATCTTTCGAATCTTTGGCTTCCCGAGCTCTTGCAAGGGCATCATTCAATTTTGCTTGCAAGGGAGCGAGCACTTTGACATCAGAGCCTTTAACCATGGTTTGATTAAAAAGAAAGAGCATACTTTCTGCTTCAGCCGCATTGAAATCGACTTTAATGGTGTCTGTTTGCGCCAATCCTGAAAAAGCGATCAGTATTACGAAAATGAATAGCATGGATTTTAAATTTTTTTTCATTTTACCTCTCCGTTTGATTTTTAGATTATTGAGCTTTGACTTTGAGCCAGGATGTTGCCTTGTTATGTTCAAGTCTTTGTATCAGATCAAGCATCATTATGCAATGCCGGGCTTCAAAGCTGGATTCATCGATGATTTCTAAACACAATGATGTTTCATCCTCAGACATCGGGAGTGATATTTTCTTTCGAGTATCCTCTACATTTTGGGTCTGAGATGAATAGT
>CAYNUX010000462.1:0-3338 GCA_964400115.1 uncultured Cytophagia bacterium | reverse complement strand
GTATCCATGCTGGCGTCTATATGGTGGATGCCGATGACGGCGAGATTATCTGGAAGCTGAACCGCGAAGATGATCCGGCCTGGACCCATGGTCATCGCGGCTGGACCGCCGATATCTGGGAGGGTTCGCCCGGCATCGAATGTATCTCGAACCGGCAGGGGCACAATGATCACCATATGTTGCTATTTTCCGCATCCGGTACGCTTTTGCAGGAACCGTTTCCCGATGGTTATGTGCCTATCGAATGGGATGGCGACCTCACGCGCGAGCTCATCACCAACAGCGGCCGTACCCTGGCCAATTATAACGGCAAAGCGCCGGTGCCGGTGATCGGGGTTTCGCCCAATCCGCTCGAAAACGGGTCCTTTCGCATGAGCGCCGATCTGGTGGGCGATTTTCGCGACGAGCTGGTGCTGATCACCCAATATGAGGATGGATCCAGAGGCGTGGCCGTGGTGGTGGCCACGGATGCGATGGATAAAAAATATGTTCATGCCCGCGGCGATCTCGAGTACCGGCTGTGGCTGGCCCGCAATATGGGCGGCGGCTATCCGTCGGTTTATGACCGGGAACTGGAGTAGGGTTTGGTGGATTGTCTCCGGTATAGAGTTGTGGTTGTTGACGAGTTGACGGGGAGGGAGTTAGGTGAGGGAGGGACTGAGTGAGAGAGAGACTGAGTGAAAAAGGGACTGAATGAAAAGGAGACTGAGGGAGTGAGTGAGGGAGAGACTGAGAGAAAAAGAGACAGAGAGAAAGGGAGACTGAGGAAAAAGAAGACTAGTAGACTGTGAGAAGGGAGGGACTGTGTGAAAACGAGACTGAGTGACTGAGGGAAAAAGGGGGCTGAGCGACCGAGAGAGAACCGCCCCCGCGGGGTTTATCCCCGCGGAGCGATGACTGGCGGCCAATTTTACCTCATCATGACTTTGCCGCATTGAGACTTTATTCTTGTAGCCCGCGGGAATATTTTTTTTCGGTTTGGTTTTGTAATGGTGCAGACCTAAAACATTCCGGGAGAGAATTATGGGCGCATGTTGTGCAGCCAAACGCGGGGGAGACAAAACCAATCAAACCATCGACCTTCCTGCAAACTCGAAATTGCAATCCGATCAGGGCATGATCGCTCTGGAGGGTGGCCACTTTATGATGGGCACCGATGACAAGATCGGGTTTTCGGCCGATGGCGAAGGTCCGGTGCGCAGGGTCGAGGTCAGGCCTTTTCTGATGGACGAGAGTGCGGTCACCAATGCCCAGTTCAAACGATTCGTCGAAGAGACCGGCTATGTGACAGAATCGGAGCGCTTTGGCTGGTCATTCGTGTTTCATCTGTTCCTCGAAGACAAGAATGCAGAGTATATCCTGCAGCCGGTGCCCGAAACGCCCTGGTGGGTTGGCGTGCGCGGAGCGGACTGGCGCCATCCCGAGGGTCCGGATTCGACCATCGCGGATCGTCCCGATGATCCCGTGATCCAGGTGTCGTGGATCGATGCCCTGGCCTATTGCCGGTGGGCGGGCAAGCGGTTGCCCACAGAGGCGGAATGGGAATATGCGGCCCGGGGCGGACTGGAGCAAAAGCGCTATGTTTGGGGGGACGAGCTGACGCCTGAGGGCGAGCATCGCTGCAATATCTGGCAGGGCACCTTTCCCACTTTTAACGAGGCCCAGGACGGCTATGTGGGCACAGCCCCGGCCAAATCGTTCAAACCCAACGGCTATGGCCTGTACAATATGAGCGGCAATGTCTGGGAGTGGTGTGCGGACTGGTTTCATCCGACCTATCATATCATGGCCACGCGCAAGAATCCCATGGGACCGCCGCAAGGCACCAACCGGGTCATGCGGGGCGGCTCATATCTCTGTTACGATTCCAGAGATTGATGGTTAATGGCCATCGTTCCTTTCAGGAAGAGATGGTAAATAACAAAGATGAATGCCAGACACGGCTGGTGATCGCATTAACCGAAATGATACCCTAGCCCCATTATTTGTGCCATATGACAATAACAGGTATTCGTACAGATACCCCTTCACCAAGCACAATCCAAGCCCCAACGGGGCGGCGTATGTCAGCCCCGGGCGACAGCCCTGGGAAAATAGCGAGTAAAAATTTAAAAGCCCTGAAAGGGCGGGGTCGATGACGGCAGAGGTCCGATACCTAATCGGAGTGGAGCAACCTCCCGGAGGCTAGCATAATCATACCCTCAACCTCCGGGCTCCGGGAGGTTGAGGGGCCGATGCTCAAACTCAATCTCAATCTGTTAAAGGCGTTTTGAACCGGTTCAATAGCCTGTTTTTACTGTCCAGAGAAGGGGGTGGATACTTTTAAAATATGCATGTTAAAACTTTATATTTAACCCGATGGTTGGTATAACCGGCAAAATAAACGGATCTCGCTCAATTCTTGGATCTGAAAAAACCCCATTTTTATAATCTCGTGTCACAATTCCTGCCGTACGATAATAAAGAACATTTTTAGCGCCATAAGCATTATATAAGGACAGAAAAGGTCTCCAGGTAAAAAATCTTGAACGAATAGTTTTTGAAATAGAGATATCTAGGCGATGATAATATGGATATCGTATTCTATCCCTGTTTATATCCATCTCGTAGGAATCAAAGCGTAAGCTATTAAAATCATGTGGTGGTACTGAGCTAAAGAATGGTACAAAACTATGATAAACACCTGGATTATAGGGTTGTCCTGTTTGGAATTCCCATGCAATCGTGAATTCCCAACCTTTTAGTGTATTTCGATTGCAAAGCAATTGAAATTTATGGCGGTGATCGTAATTGGTATCATATTTTTGTTGCAAATAGGATCTAAAAGTATGGGACCAGGTATACGACGAGGAAATGTCCCACTTGAAAATTTTAGTTTTTAGAGATAGCTCAAATCCTTTTGCCACACCGTTTGCTCTTTGAAAACCAGATGTTGGCAGGGCAACTGATTTTAGCAGACCTGAAAAATCTTTATAGTATAGAGAAAGAGATAAAGAGCTATTTTGAGAAAAATTTCTTACATATTCGGCAATATAATGATTGGCTGTTTGAATTGATTGAGTATTTTGTACAGGAAAATATAATTCTAGAAAGCTGACCAATCCTTCTTCCAGACATGTGGCAATCCCCTGGGAATAGTGACCCAGTGCAACGGAAGCCTTCCATCCATTTTTTCCTAAACGTAACCTAAATCGAGGCTCCAAATTGATTTTTTTCTGAAAACTCCACTGACTAATTCTAAGGCCCGCCCTTATAGAAAGGCTGTCTGTAAGGGAAAATGTGTTTTCAAAAAACGAATTTTGGTTTTTGAAAACACTGGAATAGAGATACTGTTGTTC
>CAYNUX010000461.1:0-3339 GCA_964400115.1 uncultured Cytophagia bacterium | reverse complement strand
CGAATTTCTTCTTTCATCTGCAGGCCGGAATTCAAACGCTTGTTCAGAAAAGATTCGAATCAGGATGGCCGGGATGTTTGAAGGATATCCAGGATAAGCACGGAACCATCCTGACCATCCGTTCTCATCCTGGCTATCCGGATTCAAAACACGACACGGGGAAGTCTTTGCGCCGTTGCGTCTTTGCGGGAGCCCCCAGAGGAGAGCCCCCGACTACCGCACCATCAACACCTCCAGCGACCCCAGCACCGACCGCCGCAGATGCTCCACCCGTCGCAAGGCATAATGGCTGATCGCATCCCGGCAGAGGTCTTTGATGAGCCAGATGAAGCCGAGGCTCTGGCCGCTTTCGTCGATCAGAGGAAGCTCCTCTTTTAGCAGGCAGTCCTTGCAGACGTCCCGGTGGACGTCGAACCCGTCCCGGCCACAGAAAACGGCCGGGCTGGTCTTCCGGATCTTCCCCGTCGCCCAGGGCTTTTTGCAGGAACGCGGGCTTCTCCGAAAATGATGACCCCGGCGACCACCAGCAAAATGCCCGCGATCTGCTCGTTGGTGGCGTGGACCGAGCCCACGGCGATGACCCCCGGAAAGATGCTGACCCCGTACAGAAACAGGACCGCGTTCTTCTGGGTGAACCCGAGATCGATCAACCGGTGGTGCAGGTGCTTTCGGTCGGGTGAAAAGAGTTTCTGGCTCAGCACAAACCGCCGGAACAGCGAAAAGAGGGTGACGATCAGCGGCAGCCCCATGGCGATTCCTTTCAGCATGCCGGCAGCGGCGCTCGTGCTGAAAAAGTGCCCCCACATGGCTACGTTTCTGAAGGCTTTTAACTGTTGCCAGGGGATCTCTGGATACCTGCCCTTTACATCATCTGAAACCTTTGCCGTTGCTTCCCCGATGATTTCGAGCTCTCTTATCGTTGCAGAGTAGGTTTTTCTGTCATCAATGAATTGGTCATAACTCATGGATTCGACATAGATCCCTATGGCTTGAATGGAATCTATAATATCATCGAGAAATTTCTAAAAATCCGACGATTCTCCATTTCAACCGCAATGTCGATATCGGAATCTTCATTCGCATTTCCTCTAACGAAGCTTCCGAAAAGACCGATTTTTTTACCCCAAACCGCCGTCGCATTTCTTCTTTATGGGATTTTAGAAAATCAATAATTTGCATTTTTATCCATAAGATCCTCTCTTATGAGGCGAGATGATAACGAAAGCCCCCCTGTGGTCATCCTTACCATATTAAATATAAGGGGCGCCCTCCCGGCCTGCTATTCCCGCGGCTGAAAAATCGCTGTGTCAGCTCGGTATCAAATCCTGCCGGCGAAACCCGGTTTTGGATGCGACGGCCGTTATCTGGCATTCAGCACAGCTTCTGTCAACTCCGGGTATTCATAGTGTCTGATGTTCCAGAACTTGTCTTTGGCCAATTCAAATTCTTTCTCTGCATCATTCAACGAGTAAGTGGTTATATCGTATTTATCAATTTTTTCTGATAATTCTTCATATATATCCTGAAAACTCTCTTTTTCATCTTCATCTCTTCCAAGCCCAGGTGAAAAAAGTGAATCCCCATTAGCGTTACAGGGCTCTATCGCAATATGATCGATTTTGAAACCATCTTTCGGGGAAATCCATATAAAAAAGCGATAAAGAAAGTAATGATCCCATGGACGGTCGTAAAAACCGGCAATGGAACCCATATCCTTTTCCAGGGTGACCTGGGTCAGGTATTGCAGCCATTCCATAACGGAAAAAGTCAAACCATACTTTTTCCAGGGCCGAATATGATTCCCGGTTTCAATGAACTGCACAACAGTTTTGATATGTTCATCCGTATTATCCGGCAAAATCGGAAATCTGTCCTCGCGTAGGCCAATTTCATATCCCAGACGATAATCCGGCCTTTCCTTCAGCGGTACATCCAAGGATGACCACCGCCAGTTTTCATACCGTAAAAATTCAGAAGCCCGTTGAAGCATAAACAAGAAAACTGCAACGGCAAAATTTTCAGGCAGCCCGTCATAAAGCGCTTTTAATTGATTTTTCAACATACTGTCCAATAAATGGACCGGCAGACATCCTTCAACATCTTCCAGCTTATTTTTGAAAAACAGCCATTCGAAAAGCGCATTGCCCGGCGTTGCGTCGCCCCATTTGTAAAATTGCATGGACAGGATCATTCGCTTTTTGTCTGGATTGATGGTGTAATACTCATACCATCCTCGTGTTGACATTTTAAATCTCCCAATAAACGATAGCAAACACCTGATACTTTCCCCCTCAACAACGACAATAGTGAAAGCCTAACCCTCTTCCGTCGCCGGGTTCTATTCTGGCAACGGCCGGGGCTTTGGTTTTCATGGCCAGTGCGACGTCTTCCCGAATTATACCGGCATTTCGAGCCAGCTCGGCGGCATATGCGATCGCCGCTTGCATATCTTTTTTGTCTAAAGTTGGATAAGCGGGCAATAGTTCATTATCCGAACGCCGTCCGCCAGGTTGTCCATAATAAGCGATACCCACATGCGGATGCCGCGAATGCATGGTTTGCCGAAACAAATATCCTGATCCACAACGACCCGTTCCAGCAACTCTTGCCTTGTCAATTTAGGGGCATCTTCCATTTAACGCCTCCATCCAATAAGATTCCTATAAAAATCATATCACAGATAACATTATGTTGCCTTATCGTATTTTGCAATACCCACCCGGGACCCCGGCTTCACCAAAATCCAAAGAGGAGAGGAGCCGGGATACCTATTTCTAGTTCTATGTCGATCGTCGAGTTCTCGTGGAAATCAAGGCGGTCCATCTGCTGGACGAATTCCATCTGGCACAGGCCCTGAATTATCTGAAGGTGTTTGATCCGAGGGTGGGGTTGCTCCTGAATTTCGGCGGGATGCGGCTGGAGTTCAAGCGGTTGTTCAGAAAAGATTTGAATCAGGATGGTCGGGATGTCTGAAGGATAGTCACTATACCCACGGCAGCCCTCGGTTATGCCGACGCTGGGGGGGCTGATCGTTTCACCCCACAGCATCTAATCCTTTCCGATCAACAATATTGAGCAATTTGACTGCAGCCGGACCCGGCTTTTTTTCTCCTGATTCCCAGCCGGCCACAGAAGTCTTGCTGACGTTCAAATAGAGTGCAAATACCGACTGACTGACTTGGTTACGTAAACGGATTTGCCGAATTTCCTGTGGTTGATAAGATTTGACAGGGTGCAGGCAGAGCGCATCGAACTCGCGCATCGTCGTCTTATCCATAATGCCGGATTCATGGAGGCCTTGAGCCGTCTCATGCACAACAGAGAGAATGTCGTCATCTT
>CAYNUX010000460.1:0-3356 GCA_964400115.1 uncultured Cytophagia bacterium | reverse complement strand
GGGATCATTCTCATCGATGGCCGGATCGAGATTGGAGCGGATATAGATCATGGTATAAGTGGAATACCCTACCATGATCAACATTAAGGACATGAAAGCGACACTGGCGATGCGTTGATGATTTTTGACCGTATAGATGATCGCTCCCAAAACCAAAAGCACCCAAGCCAATAAGGTCCAGTACCCAAATGCTCCTGCCATTCGCGGAACATACTGCACCACGCCGGGATAAATGACCCAGAAAATACCCACCGTAATGGCACCAAATATGGCCAAATTCTTGAGATTTATCGATTCACCGCGCATTTGCAGGGCTTTATAATAGACAATCAAAAAGAGGGCAGGCAAGACCAAAACCATCAGCAAGTGTACGGCAATGGCCAGTCCGACCAAATATGCGATCAACAAAAGATATCGCTCAGAACCGAGCTCCTCGGCTTTTTCCAACCACACCAAAACAAGCCACACGATCAGCGAGGTAAACAGCATACTGATGGCATAGACCTCGGCTTCCACGGCATTGAACCAAAACGTATCGGTAAAGGCAAAGGTCAATGCTGCGAGCATACCGCTGGCGATCAAAATGACCATATTCTCGCCTTCTCGCGGTTTTCCACGCCACTGTTGAATGAGACGAACAGTGATGAGATAGGTCAGCATCACAGTCAATGCGGAAGAAAGCGCGGATATGATATTGACCCGCAACCCGATATCCGCTGCCAGAGGCAGCATGGTAAAAATTCGTCCCAGCAACAAGTAAAAAGGAGCACCGGGAGGATGGGGAATTCCCAGGATGTAGGAACACGTAATAAATTCACCACAATCCCAAAACGAGACCGTCGGTGCAATTGTTTTCATAAAGACAAAAAACGAAATTACGAATGCCAGACCGGCAAAAATTCGGTTGAGCACTTTAAAATTTTTCATACAGTTCTCCGTTTGCAACTCTTTTCGATCAAATCCATGGCAATTTGTGCGGACCGATCCCAGGTAAACGAGTCGGCCCATTGTTTGGACTGTTGGCCGAGCTTTTTTCTTAATTCAGGTTGTTCCAGTAAAAGCAAGAGACGTTTTGACAACTCTTTTGTGTTTCCGAACGGATAGATCATTCCTGTTTTTTGATCCAGAACCGAATCGCGCAATCCCGGTGAATCAGCGGCAACAACAGGGACGCCGCAGGCGTTTGCTTCAATGACCGTTAATCCCCATCCTTCTTTGGAAGAGGGGTTGGCGGCAAGCCACATCCGGTTCATATGATGAACTTTGACTTTATGTGAAACGACCCCGGTAAAGGTGACTTTATCCGCCACATCCAGCTCAATGGCTATCGATTGGAGCCGGGATAAATCGTCTCCTCCACCCACGATCACCAGGCGGGCAGAGGGTATCCGGGGTAATAACTGCGAAAATGCGATCAACAAATGATCGACTTTTTTATATTTTTTCAATCTTCCCAAATACCCGATCAGGGGTTCTGGTGATCTCAATTCGGGTCGATATTCATAGCGTTCCGCATCCACGGCATTGGGCAGCAGGATGATAGGCGCTCGAACCCCAAATTCCTTAAGCTCTTGACGGGTGCTTTCGGATACCACGGCAAATGGCGTATGTCTGTAGATCAAAGGAATAAGATATTCCGCACTAAAGACATAACTGGCAGGCATAAAGCCGGCTTCCAAATAAATGCTTTGCCTGAACAAATGGTGGGCAATCGCCCAAAGGGGTTCTCTAACAAATAGCGGAGTACAAAACGGAATCTTGTTGATATCATCGAAAACCACATCAAACCGCATCTGTTTGCGCAAAGCACGATAAGCAAAAGGAACCGTAAAATTAAATGTGCTTCGGTTTCCTCTGCGGACAATTTTGATGCCATCGATCCATTCATCTTGTTTTGCTCCCGGGAAATGGCAACACAACAGAGTCACTTTGATGCCTTTGGCGGCTATGCGCTTAAAAATTTCATGACAATGAACTTCAGCCCCACCACCCATGGGGTGGGTGATATCCTGCCAATTGATCACCAGAATATGTCTTGCAGAACGAGTCATCATTTTCGGCCAATCACTCCCACATCCATGACCGTATAGAGGGCTACCCGCGTCTTTAATAACCGTTTGCGAATGGTATTACGAATTCCAGAGATAATTGGTACCTGGGGTGGATAGAGCGGCAATTTTATGGATATTTTTTTCAACGCCTCGCGTAAAGAACGATAAAAAAAACTGGGCCGCATCCACTCACCATAGGTTCGTTTGATGCCAAATCCGCATTCCCGGAACAGCCGTTCCAGTTTTCCGGGTGAAAACTCTGTTTCCCAGCCCGCAAACCACTTATTCATCCAAATCAGGATATGTTTAACAACGGTATAGGGATGAAACCGCTGTGGGACATCAGCAACAGCATATCCGTCCGACTTTAAAGTACGATAATTCTCTTTTAAAATACCTGTGGGGTCATGGAAATGTTCCAATAAACCCTGGTGAAAAATCACATCCAGAGTGTCACCCTGAAAAGGCAGATGGAACGCATCGGCCCGAATCAAGATCACATCTTGCTCCAATGATTCGGCTAACCCTTGAATCGTTCGCAAAGAGCTTTCGGCATAGTCCAAAAAAATAATTCTCGCCCCCATCTCTGCCAATCTCAACCCATCTCGCCCTGATCCGGCACCGACTTCCATAATCCATAGATCCTTGGGAGGCCTCAGGGAGAGAATTTGATTGATCAATCGGTCAGAATTGGAATAAACCTCTCCTATTTCTTGACGTTCTTGCCAAAATCGTTCCCAAACTTGTCGGTTATGTTTTTCTATATTCTTTGTCATTTGCAGAGTTTCTGGTTAAATATTGATACTACAAACTTAAAATCTAATAAACAAGACAATTTTTAATATTCCGCAGCAGATTCCCACTCTGTCAGGCGGTTGCAGAGCGGCAGGTCGTCATTCCTGCGCAAGAGGCTGTTGCAAAATAGTGACCGAACGTCATTCCTGCGAAAGCAGGAATTCAGGGCTGTGGAAAACCGCCTGGAATGCATGGAGCAGGGATGACACCCGGTTACTGCCATGTGACGGTCTGTCTATTACTGATGGCAAAAAAGGAATCATGGTTCCCAGATTTCCTCGAATTTTTCCTTATAGTTTTTGAGAAACCGGGTTCTCACGCTCGAATGTTCGGGTTTGCGCAAGTGAGGATCATCTTTGACCAATGCAAAAGCTGACCGGCGTGCAATATTCAATAGCTCTGCATCTCTGACCAGGTCAGCGATTTTCAAATCGGGCAATCCGCTTTGGCGGGTACCAAAAAACTCGCCTGGTCCGCGAAGCTTTAAATCAACTTCAGCGATCTTGAAAC
>CAYNUX010000459.1:0-3362 GCA_964400115.1 uncultured Cytophagia bacterium | reverse complement strand
TATTATGAAATTATCCAAAAAGCAACAAGAATTGTGTCATCAGAATCAATGGGATTTTTCCGACGTAACAGCACTCTTTATCAACTGTACATTGAAAAAGTCTGATCGTATGTCGCACACCAATGGATTAATTGAGATTTCCAAAGCGATTATGGAGAAGAATCACGTTCAGGTAGAAGTGATGCGAGCGGTTGACTATGATATAGCGTATGGTGTCTATCCTGACATGACAGAATATGGCTGGAAAAAGGATGATTGGCCTGAAATATACAAAAAAGTACAAAATTCAGACATTCTTGTTTTGGGAACCCCGATATGGCTTGGCGAAAAGTCGTCGGTGTGTACAAAGATTATTGAGCGCTTATATGGTGAATCGGGATTGCTCAATGCGCACGGCCAGTATGCTTTTTATGGAAAAGTCGGGGGGTGTCTGGTCACTGGAAATGAAGATGGGATCAAGCATTGTGGCATGGGAATCCTTTATGCGCTGCAACATCTGGGATATGTCATTCCACCTCAAGCTGATGCAGGATGGATTGGGGAAGCAGGCCCAGGCCCATCATACCTGGATGCCGGATCAGGCGGACCGGAAAATGATTTTACAAATCGTAATACTACCTTTATGACCTGGAATCTCATGCATTTGGCACGAATGATAAAAGATAATGGCGGTATTCCGGCACATGGAAATCAACGCTCAAAGTGGGAGGCCGGATGTCGTTTCGATCATCCGAATCCTGAGTATAGATAGATAATGGGTGGTATAACCATTTCAAACCGTATCGAATTATCTATCAAGTTATTGATCAAAAAGTCTATGTCCATTGCGTTTTAGATGGTCGGCGAGAACTACAAAGGCTGCTTGAAAGTAAATTATTACGATAGTTTGTTTGGAGGTGGAATCTCGACGCGATCACGTTAAAAACAGTAAAAAATGAATAGTATCTAATCCTGAACATGGATCAAAACAAGTTACAAACAAAATAAAACGATTGTTTTCGAGTATAAAAGACATACGTTACCCATGTCATTGAAAATGATTTATCTCACAGGGCAGGTGCCTTTGAGTTGCATGACTTTGGTCATACGTTTACGCCAGTCAGTCATCGTGAACCTCCTTTAAATAATTAGTGTGT
Source organism: uncultured Cytophagia bacterium (assembly GCA_964400115.1). GTDB lineage: Bacteria > Zhuqueibacterota > Zhuqueibacteria > Residuimicrobiales > Oceaniaggregativiventaceae > Oceaniaggregativivens. The sequence goes on along the minus strand of CAYNUX010000459.1, from coordinate 2,226 downwards.
ATGGTTCACGATGACTTTTTCAGACAAAAGTCCCGCCCGTTTTTTGGGCGGGCTTGGTGCAAGCAAATGCACCCGACGCGGTACCGCGTCCTTTTTCAAGTTAGTCTTTCACAACCTGCGCGCCGGACTTTGTGCCACCGCGCGGGTGATTTAATAGTTCGGCATCAAAAAATAGAGGAATACACATATGAGGATCATAAACACAACAGCTACCATCGTCCTTGCACTATCCATTACATTTAATGCCTTTGCCGGAGACGGAAAGAAAGGTCTGCAAGCGTGGCCGAAGGCTGATGTCAAAGCCCTGAAGGAATGGCAAAACATGCGGTTTGGCATGTTTATCCACTGGGGTCCTGTCAGTCTAAAAGGAACCGAAATCGGTTGGTCGCGCGGTAAGGAGGTGCCTGTTAAGGAATATGACAATCTTTATAAACAATTCAATCCAGAAAAATTTGATGCAGATGAATGGGTGTCTATTGCCAAGGCTGCAGGCATGAAATATTTAGTCCTAACGACCAAACATCATGATGGATTCTGCCTGTGGGATACAAAGACCAGTCCATACAACATCATGTCTACTCCGTTTAAGCGAGATATTGTCAGAGAACTCTCTGCTGCATGCAAGAAACAGAATATCATGTTCGGCGCATACTATTCCATACTGGACTGGTATCACCCGGATTACAACACCTCCTCACGTGGCGGCCCGGGCTATCAGCTACCGGAAGGACAGAAGGCTGACCTGAATCGATACGAGAAATATATGAAAGACCAACTGCGCGAGCTGCTTACGAACTACGGCTCCCTCGGCGTTCTGTGGTTTGATGGTGAATGGGAAAAGCCGTGGACTCATGATCGCGGCGTAGCCCTCTACAACTGGCTCCGTGATCTACAACCAGATCTCCTTATCAATAACCGAGTGGATAAAGGACGCAAGGGAATGCATGGCGGAACAAAGGACCGATCAACCTACAAGGGGGATTTCGATACCCCGGAACAACGAGTAGGCGAATTTCAGACAGAATGGCCATGGGAATCATGTATCACCATGTGTAAACAATGGGCGTGGAAAGCAAATGACAAGATGAAATCCCTTCGAGAGTGCATTCATACACTTGTACACACCGCCGGCGGAGACGGAAATCTACTCTTAAATGTTGGCCCTATGCCCGATGGCCGCATAGAACCTAGACAGGTCGAACGTCTTCAGGAAATTGGAAGGTGGCTCAAAACGAACGGTAAAACAATATATGGAACCAGAGGAGGCCCGTTCAAACCGGCCAAATGGGGAGTATCAACCCATGATGGGAAATTCATCTACCTACATGTGCTGACATGGCCGTGTAAGAAGCTCAGCTTGCCTGCCCTGCCACAAAAGATTGTAGGAGCGAAACTAATGGACGGCCACAATCTTTCGATTACTCAATCCAAAGACACTATTGAACTTGTCCTGTCAGAATCCGACAAAAAGCCAATTGATACGATCATCGTGCTGGAATTGGACAAGCCGTACAAGTTACAAAATACACCAATGCCGAATCGACTAGGCGGCTCCGGCAGTTAACCACCCAAGTGCGCCTCTCACACAAGTTGATACTTTCTTTACTGTGTTCTTTCTTAAATTGGGCTTGGTCAGGACTTGGTTACTATACACATAGCATAATATTTTTAGATCCCTATATCAATGATAAACATAATCAAGCGGATGACGGAAATAATGTAATAATGCGCTTGATAGAATAGCTGAAAATCCCAGGATGGATATTTATGACGCTCTTTTTGGTAAAAAATTTGGCTCTATCCACCCGCAACTGAGATTTTACAGAAGCTTTTCATTTTATTTGACACATTCCTTAAATGTTCGACTTGCAGTTTTTGACCGGCTGTAAACCTGTTTTGATCCTTTACCCGTGAAAACAGCTGAACCGGCAGGCCTTCTCTCTGTAAATGATATTTTGCATTCACCGGATAGAACTGATATTCAATTAGAGATGCCACACTTAGAAATTGAAAACAGTACTCCGCATCGGCAGATGATGTTTGGAACAAATTCAGTCCTTTGACATACAGCTCGGGATGAAAATTTGCCATCACGCCGCTATAGCCGGAGGCGCCCAGTTTCAGACTGGTGTATAAAGTGGCCGAATTGGCATTATAAAGCTTAAATCGAGTCCCGTTTAACAGCGTTAACCGTTCATTAAATATACGTTCATCACAACTGGTGTC
>CAYNUX010000458.1:0-3366 GCA_964400115.1 uncultured Cytophagia bacterium | reverse complement strand
CGATCAGCCAGTGATCGGCAAATCATTGTCCCGTACACTTTATTACACCGCAGAATTTGCTTATTTTCGATATCATGGTCGTAATCGAGCCACCTGGTTTTCCGAAAAAGCCGGACGCGATCAACGGTACGATTATCTCTATGATGAAAATGAACTGGCAGATTTTAAAAACGAAATTCAACGGCTGCAGCAAAAAGTTCATTCCGTTTATGTCATTTTCAATAATCATTACAGAGGCCAGGCAGTCGTCAATGCCATGCAACTGTCTCATATTCTGACCGGACACCCCTTTTCCTTGCCTCCGTCGCTGCTGCAATATTATCCTTTTTTAGAGACGCTTTCCGATCAATCATCCCAAAATCAAGCCCAACTTGATCTTTTTTGAAACTTTTTTCCACTTGATTCATCTAATCTTCTCAAGCCAATATGGAGGTGTTATGTCTCAGGACACGATAACCATGATCACCTTTTTGGTGATTTGGTTTATTTTGATGAAATTCGTTTTGCCCAAATTCGGTGTTCCTACATGACTTTCCGGGTCATGTGAGCTTCCGGGTGAAGACAACGAAAAAAAGACTGATTCTATAATAAACAAAGAGGAATAGCATGCCAGTATATGAATACCGTTGCACAGAGTGCGGGCACATTTTCGATGCTTTGCAACGAGTGGGCGAGGATGGAAGCAAACTCAATTGTCCACAATGCCAAACAACCAACCCTGAGAAACTGTTTTCAGCCTTTGCTTCTTCCGGGGGTTCAGATGCTTCTTTTGGAGGCAGTTCTGCCGGCAGCAGTTGCGGACCGAGCGGCTTTGGCTGAGGTATCTAGTCAGGGTAAGTTTTGCTCTATCATGAAAAAGGGGCCGCTTACTACGGCCCCATCACGATTTTGGAGAGATATAGAATGAAAAAGAAAATTGCACTGCTTTCACTGGCCATTTTGACCGGAGCTGCTTTGGGATACAGCTATTATTATTTTGTTGGTTGTCGTACCGGTGCCTGCCCAATCACAAGCAATCCCTACATCAGCACAGTCTATGGTGCAATCATCGGCGTCTTGATCGCCTGGAGCCCGGTTAAGCGCTGATCCTGCCTTCGACGAACGGTACTTTAAGCACAAGCTCGTGCATAATGGGGCCATGCCCAAAATAATCGTCTTCACCAAACAGCTCGCCATGATCTGAAGTGATGGTTATAAACGTGTTGGAGGGGATGGTGTCATAAAGCTTTTCAATCACCGCATCCAGGTATTTAACAGCATTTACCTGGCGGTCCTTGAGTTCATTGAGAGTCGTTTGATCAAAGAATTCAGGCCCCTCTTCCTGCTGAAGCTTTCCTCCTACAACATGGTCATCCAAATGCTTGAAAACGCCATGAACACCATGGATGCGCGGCCATTGATTTGTCTGTTCATCTGGGAGAGCATAGGGATAGTGAGTTTCACCCACATTAAAAAGGACGAATTGGGGTCGTTCGCTGTTAAAATCAATATCATCGATCATTGCTGCCATGTCATTGTGTTTTTCCATGAGCTTGAATGAATCAAAGCCAACATTAATAGGAGTGTTGGGATTCAGTACAGGCATGGATACACGTGCATGAGTTTCATATCCCAATTGTTGAAGATACTTGGGCAAATATAGATTGGGTACTAGTTTATGGAATTCAAAATTGTTTGTTCCCAGACGATCGTTGAATCGAATGAATTCTTTTTTATAATATTCGGACGCATAAACCTTTTGTGGACTGGAATGTGGAAACAGCCCCATGAGCAGGTTATAATGTGAAGGGGCGGTCCATGTTGCATAACTCCAACGCTGCTCCAAAGTCCCCAGCTTTTGCATATTTCGAGGATTTGCCAATTTGAAGGTATCAAAGCGGCAGCTATCCAATATGATCAGGATATAATCATTCAAATTTTTATCGATTTGCAGAGGAGTTTCCTGCACGTTCTGTCGCTGGATAAATGATTCGTCCTGTTTTTTCTGTTTTTTTCTACCGAAAAACATATTTTTCCCTCAATGAATTGATTTTACCACTGTAACTGCAATTGTGTGATAAAATTGCGTCCGGGCTCTATTGTAATCTGTCCACGATTGCTGGCCAAATGATTGCGATAATCCCGGTTTAACAAATTTTCTATACCAAACACGATAACAAAGTTCAAATCAGCCAGTTTAATCTGGCGGGATTTTATATTAACATCTACCGTCGAATAACCCGGAGTGCGGAATTCATTTTCGACAATTCTATCCTGAGTCGCTACCATTTGCAACCACACCTGGAATTGAGCCCAGGACGAAAAATAACCGTGCACTGCCACATTGGCTTGCAAAGGAGGTATGGCTGGTAAGGCTGCGTCTGACAAAAGGTCTGTTCCACGAACATATGATGCATTAAAGAGCAAACTCAGATCTCTTCGTATGGCCCACTCTGTGCGGGCTTCAAACCCGGTCAGTTCGGCTTTGCCAATATTGGTTTTAATAAGAGCAGAGCGGCCCTCAAATTGTCCCGGCATCTCTGTAACCAGATTTTCCAAACGATTATAAAAGGTATGTAATGAGGCAAAAAGCTGGTCCGAGTTATATTTCAGTCCTATATCTAAAAAGCGACCGTTTTCCGGCTGCAAGTTCGGATCTCCAATTCGCACCAAATTACCCAGATCGATATATGCATAACGTTCTTCCAGATAAGGAGACCGAAAAGATCGTGCCAGTGTGGTGGTGATATTGAACCTCTTGGAAAGTCTGTATATCAGTCCGATATTGCCACTCCATGATCGATCTCGCTGGCTGGAAGCGGACCATAGAGTTTCCTGTGAATCAGGAGAATCGTTTCTATTTCCGTCGACAATAATATAGTCCGGATCTTTGACAGTTTCGTTTTCTGTTCTGATCACATCATAACGACCGCCCAGACTAAGAGAAAGACGATTACCGAGAATAGCCCATTCGTCGTGAATGAAACTTCCTACGCTCTGATAGCTAGCCAGAGGGAGGGGGCGTTCACCGACGATTTGTTGAATCGTACGTATTGTTTCACCTGTACTGTTCAGCACACCGATGGAGAGATCCCGGGTGCGTTGGCTATCCAGTTCTTTACGCCAGGAATCAAAACCCGCGATGACATGATGCCCGGACAAGAGCCATTCCGACTGCACTTGAGCACCCAGGGTCTCGTGTGTTGCAAAGGGATGCACTCTATTAACGGTTATCCCGCGATGACATGATGCCCGGACAAGAGCCATTCCGACTGCACTTGAGCACCCAGGGTCTCGTGTGTTGCAAAGGGATGCACTCTATTAACGGTTATCCCGCGATGACATGATGCCCGGACAAGAGCCATTCCGACTGCACTTGAGCACCCA
>CAYNUX010000457.1:0-3396 GCA_964400115.1 uncultured Cytophagia bacterium | reverse complement strand
ACATGTCTGCTACAGAGCGAAAGTCTGCCGGAGACAGCTTTTGCGTCAGGCTCTGGACAAATACCGGTCTGGGTTTTCCTTCTCTCTGATTGAAATATGCAGGATGATCGAGAATAGAATCTGCAAGAAACATCTGGTTTTCTTCCAGGGTTGCTTCTGCGTCCTCGTGCACAGAGGTTACGATTCTGAAATCGAAACCATAGTTGCCAAAGCGTTCATACAGACTATAGGCTGCATCGAGTAACCCTTTCATGGGGGAGGTTTCATAGGAATCTTTTCCATACCAATCCACTACAAAAGCATCTATTTCTGCGGCCCAGGCCAGCAAGATGTGGTATTCCCAGATATTGTAATCACGGCTGCTATAAAAATCAAACAGAGCGCTGTCGATTACACCACCTTTACTCTCTTGGATCCATTTACGCAAATCTTCCTGTGGATTCTGGTCGCCATACCAACCCTGGTACCAGGCATAAACCGGACGGCAACCACCCAGTGTGAGATCTATTTGCTCACATCCGCTGGCATCTTCTTGTACCACCAGATCCAAAGCCTCATTCTCATAGCCCTCTACCATAATTTGATATGGAGTCTCGGTGACAACTGTTGTCAGTTTTGATTACATTGTAATGGTGAGAATTTGTTTAGCCTCGTCTCAAGATCTTTCTAACTTTTTTCCTCCCTTATGTTTTTATTGTCTTTTTTTTTTATTTTCCTAATACGACTATTCAAACCCACGAAAAAGAACTTTTATTCCTTTGGGGAAAAATTTTGACATATCGTATAAATATAGTTATCTTCGCTTGTTTTTCTTGCTGAAAGGAGGTAAAAATAGGGGATTGGAATAGATAAAAAGAAGGATAAAGAAAAACATTGCAGGCCAGGCCTGCAATGTTTTTACGAGTTGTTTTTTTGAAAAGTCTTCATAAAGTCTACCAATCGCTCGATTCCTTGAAAAGGCATGGCATTATACATAGAGACGCGAATTCCTCCAACAGACCGGTGTCCTTTCAGACCTTTCAAATCCTGCCAGGTAGCCTGATCTAGAAATGTTTTTTCCAGGTCTTCATTGGAAAGCCTAAACGTAGCATTCATTTTTGAGCGGGAATTTATGTCAGCGGTACCCCGGTAAAAGCCATTGCTCTGGTCGATAAACGAATAAAGCAATTCAGCTTTATCATTGTTTTGTTTTTCAATAGCCTTCACTCCGCCTTGTTGCTGGATCCAGTCGAGCACCAATTTCGTTATATAGATGGCATATACGGGAGGAGTGTTGAACAGAGAATCCTTCTCGATATGAGTTTTAAAAGAGAGCATAGTCGGCAACATTGTATTTGCTTTATTGGCGAGATCTTGTGCAAGGATGACAATCGTCACACCAGCCGGACCCAGGTTTTTTTGAGCCCCTGCATAAATCATATCAAAGTCAGTGACATTGATTTTGCGGGAAAGGATATCCGAGGACATGTCTGCAATGAGTGGGATCGATTCGGGTTTTGGAAAAGAATGCCACTGGGTACCAAAGATCGTATTATTACTCGTCAAATGGAGATATGCCGCTTGTGGATCCAATGTGAGTTCATTCAATTCAGGGATTCTGCGAAAATTTTCTGATTCTGTGCTGGCCGCGATCTTGCCTTTGGCGATCATATCGGCTTCCTTGAGCGCTTTTTTAGCCCATGTGCCTGTAAGGATATAATCTGCACTTTTTCCCGGGGGAATAAAATTCTGGGCAATCATTGCGAATTGCAGGCTGGCTCCTCCCCCCAGAAACAGAATCTCATAATTTTCAGGAATTCCCACGAGTTGCCGGAGCAAGCTTTTGGTGTCATTATGGATGGCTTTGAACTCTTTGGAGCGGTGCGAGGTTTCAAGTATGGACATGCCTGTGCCGCGATAGTCCAGTAATTCTTGTTGAGCAATTTGCAATGCGGGCAGAGGAAGAGTACTGGGCCCAGGATTGAAATTAAATGATCGAGACATGAGGACTCCTTTAATACAGTTGGGTTTTCTTTTGAACGAATTTTTCTAACAACTGCACAATTATATCACCGATACGCTTTAAATTTTCTTGGGTGTTCACTCCAATGTGCGGAGCAAACAACACATTGTCGAGATTCAATAACGGAGAATCTATTGGCGGCTCTTTTTCAAAGACATCTGTAGCAAAGCCGGCCAATTGTTTGTTGGTCAGGGCATTTGCCACATCTTGTTCGTTGACGAGTCCACCATGACTTGTATTGACAAGAAAACAATTGTCTGCCACCTTGCTCAGGAATGATTGATCCACGAGATGATGAGTATCAGAATTATGAGGAAGATGAAGCGAGATTGTGTCGGAAGCTTGCAGCAGACGATCGAGTTCGGTAACGAGCTGAATTCCCGGAAGATGGCGAATTTCAATATCATATCCGATGATATTCATCCCAAACGGTAAAGCTAATTTGGCGACATAGCCACCGATTCGGCCTATTCCAATAAGGCCCAACTTTTTCCCGTATAATTCCCTTCGTCTTAAATCACCGGTTAGCCACTGACCATTTCGAGTCGATTCATGTGCTTTGATTAAATGTCCGCTCAACGCCAGCATCAATGCAATGGTCCATTCTGCTACGGCGATGGTAGAAGCTTCCGGAGTGCCATAGACCTCGATGCCTTTTTTGCGAGCGAATTCGATATCAACGTTATCTGGGCTGACACTACCACAAATAACGAGTTTTAGATTGGGTGCTTGTTCTAAAAGTTGCTGATTACATAAGGTCTTGTCTCTGATAATAATAACATCTGCCTGATCGATCTCTTCCATATCCGTGCAAACCTGGCCATACCGACCGAGTTTATCAGTTAAAGATGGATCAAAAGTGTCGGCAATCAGAATTTTCAAGTTCAACTCCCATTCTCTAGAGCAAATAGGTGACCAGTCCGCTTTTTAGCTTTGGTTCAAACCATGTCGATTTAGGGGGCATGATTTCACCCTTGTCCGCGACGTTGATGAGCGTGTCCACGCTGGTCGGATAAAGTGAAAATGCAACTCGGTATTCACCCGAATTAACAAGTCTTTCCAATTCTTTGTTACCTCGAATTCCGCCAATAAAATCAATACGTGCATCAGTACGAGGATCCTGAATACCTAAAATCGGTTGCAGAACAAAATTCATGAGTATGGATACATCCAGGCCGGATAATATATCCAGGTTTTTTGTCCTTTCTGGGTATAAACGCAAATGATACCAGTGATCATCCAAATAGCAGCCAAAAGTTCGTGGCTCATCAATGATCAATGATTTGAAGGGGCCCCTTGTTTCAAAATTTTCTGCAAGCCTGGTCATAAATTGCGATGACGACAAGCCGTTCAAATCTTTGAGGATTCGATTATAGGGCAAAATTTGTAGCTGG
>CAYNUX010000456.1:0-3416 GCA_964400115.1 uncultured Cytophagia bacterium | reverse complement strand
TGCACAATATGGGCTATCAGATCATCTATGTGCGCCGCAAATTACTCGATATCAAGGGTGGTGTGCCGGTGCAGGATGTGGTGATCTTTATACGGCTCTGTGCGGATATGCTAAAGCAAAAATTTCCTTACGATGAAATCCTGCAGATCCTGTCCAATGATACAGAGAACAAAACGCTGCGCGAATCGATCCGTGAAATTCACAAGGATCTCAAACTGGGCAAAGAGGGCTATCAGGTCTATGGCCGGCATAGCAATGTCTTTGGCAAGTTTGCGACCCACATGCTGGTCATCGCCACCACCTCCGGTCATATGGAGGAAGTTTATATGAGCACGGCCAAATACCTCGAGCGCGATCTGGAATTCAAAAAGAGCCTGCGCAGTGCCCTGTTTATGCCCATGATCGTGTTCGTGGCGATCATTTTGACGTTTTTGTTCTATATCATGTACATCTTTCCCAAAACATCGGGATTGCTGACCAAATATAATATCGAAGTTCCGCCCATGACCAAAGCTTCGATGATCTTGAGCACGTTTTTGCAGAATCATTTTCTCGTACTTTCGGCCCTGGTGGTCATTCCTCTGGCCATCGCTGCTTATTATTTTCGAACGCCCAAGGGCAATATCGTGTTCAATCGTATTATCATCGGATTGCCGGTGATCGGTTCACTCGTGCACAAGTCCAGCATCGAGATTTTTTCGCGTATCCTGCATGCATTGTATAGCGGCTCGGGGGATAATATCAATGTCATCAAGACCGCGGCCGAGGCCTGCCGCAACAGCTATATCGAAAAGCAGGTCAAAGAGATCGTTTTGCCCCTTATGCTACGGGAAGGCAAAACGTTTACCGAGTGCCTGGCAAAAACCGGTGTGTTTCCGGCCAATGCATTGAACCGCTTTCGCGCCGGCGAAGAATCGGGCACGGTGCGCGAGTCTGCGCTGAGTCTGGCTAATTATTATGAGCGCGAAATCAGCTACAAGATGACCCGTGTCGTGGATTGGGTCAGTTTGAATATCTCTATTCTGGTGACGTTATTGATCATCATCATTACATTGATCTCATCCGAGGTCGGATTTGTCACGCCTACCAGCATGGGAGGTCGATAGTGGTTTGGTGTTCAACTATTTAATAGCTTTTAAATACCACCCGCCTGGCGTTTAAGGACACCTTTAGAAATTAGACGCCAGGTGGGCTGTAATTTTAACCATAAAACGTGTGTATTGGTATGGCAAAAAGTTATAATCGCATCATTGACTATTTGATTCAAAAGCAGGTGATTCATAAAGGGGTCGTGCAGCAATCGGTCTCTGTTTTGCAGGAGAATGGACGGTCCCTGAACACGCAAACGCTTTTGGATGAACTGATCGGCAAAAAACAGGTGGATCGGCATCAGGTTTTTTCCGCCATTGCCGGGCTCTATGCATTCAAGCAAATGGAGATCAAATCCGAAGAACTGGCTGAAAAGGATCTGGAATTTATCCAAAAGATCCTGTATGATTTGCCTGATGATATCCGGAATGCGCTGATCGATAAAAAGGCTCTCCCCTACAAGCAACATCCCACAAATCGAAATATCCTGATCGTTGCTGTGGCCAACCCCATCGACCGTGACTTGTTCAAGCTGGTTCGTAGCATAAAAGGGTATTCCCAGTTTGAGTTCGTCTATGTTCGTCTGGAGGGCATCGAGGATCTGATCGACAAGGTCACCTATTATGAAAATGAATTCCTGAAAAATCTGCAGGATTCTCTTGAGGGTGTCGAGGTCATGGATGATGATGAAAACAATCTGGATGAAGACGCCCTGGATGCCGAGATTCACCGCAGCATGCTCACCAACCTCATCGAAGGCGCTTTGGTAGAAGCCGTGCGCAAAGGGGCCAGCGATATCCATTTTATCCCCCGGGAAAACAATCATACCGAGATCCTGTTCAGAATCGATGGCAAGTTGCAACACTGGTATACCCAGGACAAAGTCAAGCCTGAAGCCGTGGCTTCGGTGATCAAGGATCGGGCTGTCAACATCGACCGGTTCGATCGTTCCATTGCCCAGGACGGTTTTATGCAGCGCAAGATCGATGGGTTTTTCATCCGTTTTCGTGTCTCTGTCATTCCGATTGTGTCACCGGAATTTCAGCGGCGCATGGAAAGCATTGTCGTTCGTGTGCTCGATGACCGCAAGGTGATCGTTGATTTGAATCAGCTCGGTTTACAAAAGCAGGCTGCAGATGATTTTAAAAAGGCCATTGCCCAACCCCAGGGCATGATTATTTTAACCGGTCCCACAGGAAGTGGTAAAAGTACCACGCTGGTGGCAGCCCTGCAAGCCGTCAAAGATACCTCAAAGAATATTCTCACAGTTGAAGAGCCGGTGGAATATCTGATCGGCGGGGCGCGTCAGCTCCGGCTCAACCCAAAGATGAGTTTTGAACAAGCCCTGCGTTCTATTTTGCGGCACGACCCGGATATCGTGATGGTGGGTGAAATGCGCGATCTGCAAACCGCCAATATCGGCATCTCGCTGGCCAATACCGGTCACCTGACATTTTCGACCCTGCATACCAATGACGCGCCCAGCGCGATTTCGCGTCTCTATATGCTGGGCGTGGAAACTTTTTTGATTGCCAATGCCATCAATCTGATCATGGGACAACGCCTGGTGCGCCGGTTATGCGAAAAATGCAAAGAGCCGGATAAAGATCCTGACCTCGATCACGCGTTCAGACTGGGATTCACAGAAAAAGAGCTAAAAAATACGACGTTTTATAAGCCGGTCGGCTGTAGCGAGTGCTATGGCGGATACAAAGGCCGGGTCGCCATCATGGAAGCATTGTTTATCACGCGTGAGATCCGGCGCATTATTTTACAGTCCAAGGACTCGGTGGAAGAAGAGATGATCCGCGAGGCAGCCGAACGCAATGGCATGCTGAGTCTGCGGCGTTCCGGTATAGAACGGGTAAAATCGGGAATCACGACCTGTCAGGAAGTGATCACCGCGACCATGGATACGTGATTTTAGAGTCTCAAGTCTCATTTAACGCAGAGGCGCTGAGAAAAAAAAGAGAGGTTCGCAGAGAAAATATGAATGCAATGACCAAAAATCATGCACGGGTGCACAGGGAATAGTTTTCTCCTCATTTTTCTCTCTGTGATTCTATTAAAAGTGAATAAAGGAAAAAATTTATATGGGTGAACGAGAATTGATATTGGCCCTGGCTGCCACGATATTTTTTTCTTCCATCAGTTTATCGGTAAATCGCTATTTTTTGGAAACCAATGAACTGATGTGGAAAAACGAATACGACTATTTTGCCATTTCTCTGGGGCAGCGCATCATCGAAGAGGCCAAAACCCGGAGATTCGATCTCAATTCCCCTCCGTTGTCAAATTTCGAATCCCCCTATGGAATGAATTGTGCC
>CAYNUX010000455.1:0-3456 GCA_964400115.1 uncultured Cytophagia bacterium | reverse complement strand
CGGTTGTACACGTGGAATTTTGATAGAGGTATCAGATTTTTGAGGGTGATTTATAGGGCATCATTAATCTCTTCACCCATTAATAATGCTACTCTTTCAATTCCTTCCAGCCGACTCAGATCCGAGACAAACTCTGAACGTTGGAAGGTTTTTCTGAACGTCACTCTAAAAGAGCACTCTAGATATTCACCCAATCGAGCCGAACGCACAGAGAGTAGCTGGTGATGGGAAAGGTACTTGCTAAAAACAGGGTGGTAGACTTGCATTGTTTGTTGATCCGGCATGATCCAAAATTTCAAAAAAAACATATGATCGTCATGCTGACCGAACCTGGCCAAATGTAGCCCCAGCAAAACAATCGAAATGGTGAGGACGCCGACAATACCTACAGCGTGATTCCCGGATCCTGCAGCCATGCCCACAGCAAGAGCAAAAAACACATAGCCGATATCCCGAATCTCTTTGATGGCAGTCCGGAAACGAATAATAGACATAGCACCCACGAGTCCAAAAGCCCGGGCCAAATTGCTGCCGATGACCATAATGACCATCGAGGTAACCAGCGTGATCATAATCAGGGTAATGATAAAAGAGGCCGAATAGCTTGCCCCCCTAAAAGTCAATCGATAAACCGCAGCAACCAAAAGACCAAACAAGAGTGCCATGAGCATATTTGCCAAACCAGCCATCCACATGGAATCTGCTGTATGGGTAAAGAGAGGATCAAAGGGCGACGTGGGCATGAGAGCTCCTAAGTGCATGTTCAACACCGATACAATATTTTGAAATCGATAAGAATCTTAATGAAAACCGAGTGATCAAATGCCGCATCCATCTCGGCATCAATCCGTTGAATTTCAACTCTAGTATTCCTTTGCCCTCTCTGGAGCAGACTATATCTCCGGCGCTATAGATATCTTTCAATTCCGGATCTGATGTAAATGCCAGGTTTGTATCCAATGTAAGACGTACTGTCGAAAAATCGTGGTCAATAAAGGCTTCCCGGTCATAGGTCACCAGTATTTGTGGACACAAATGATAAGCATCTATGAGATAATTGATTCTTTCAAGTGTTATGTGTTTATTATTTTTCAAGCCCAATCTGCTCTTTTTCTGCCACCAACGTTGGATTGCATCATGACTCATCACGCACCGTTCCTTGATAATTGCCCGGTCATATCGTCTCTTGATTTCCAGAAAAAAGGGGGCATGATCTTGAGCCTGGTTATAGGTTCTCAACCGGACTTTTTTTCTAATTTTCAAGCCGTCCATCTTTTCATAATAAAAATCCAGTTGAGGCGAATCGAAATATATAGTGTGCACAGAGTATCGGGGATAACGCAATGAAAGCGTATAAGGGTCCCGTTTCACATAAGGCTCGATAGATTGCTTGATCTGCTCTATCTGCACAAGAGGAACCCAAAATTTTAATTCTGAACGCATATTTCCAGGCGTATCTGTAGTTTTTTCTACCATTTCACCTCGAACAAACTTGCCGTAACCAACCCGCCAGATGTTGCCACAGGGTCTGACTGGGCAACAGAAAAAAAGCTTGTCCCGACATCCCTGGTCTCAGATGCTCATTACTCGACACAAGGCAAGAAATAATAAATCGCGGTTGTTGAGCAATCATTTCCGCATTACAGGGCACAACCCCCACTCTGGTACGAACCCGCATATCCTCAAAAACCAAATCGACTTTGTGACCCGGGGCAATGGCTTTTTCCTGGTTTGCGAGCAATGGAACTTGGGCCACCAAAGTATCGACATTTTGAATGTTTATCAAGGTCCGCTCATCCCCGGAAGGGAAAAAATAACCTGAAAATGGCGCTCTAAGCACGTGATCCTGTTCTTTTTTCTTTAACATTTCGATCTGATTTTCCAAGCCTTTGATATCAGTCATAACCACATTAATTTCCTGAGGCTTGGCTCCGGTTTTTATCACGTTGAGTTCGGACTCTTTAAGAGTCAGTTCTATCTCGGCCAGGTCCAAACGGTTGAGAGCATCTTCCAATTCTTGACTACTGACAAGTTGCTGTTCAGCGAGAGATTGGACGCGCCGAGTTTGTGTTTTAATGTATTCCAGGGATCGCTGTGCCAGCCTTACGGCCTGTTCAGCTTGTTCCAGCAAAGCAGTTTTTTCTCCGCTTTGTAACACCGCCAGGTTGGCCCTGGCCACAGCCAAATCTGATTTCAATGATTCGAGCAAACGTTGGGTTTCAAAAGAATAAAAACCGCCAATGATTTGATTTTCTTGTATCGATTGGTTTGCTGAGAGAAATACCCGAGGGCGAAAATGCACAAAATCGGGTCTGTCAAACTGATACAGATCAAATTGCAGCACTGATCGTCTAAAGTGATCCTGCCAAGTAGCAACAAGTCTGTCAGGTTGATCGCTCTGCAAACGCCATTGATGCCGCGCATAAATCAGGCAAGGAGCTTTGATCTTTCTGGGCAAAGGAACAAGAAATAGCATCAAAAAAAGCAAAGCCACTGTAAAAATTATCGATTGTTGTCGAAAATTCTTCATAACCTCTCACACTTTTCCAAAACAGTTCTGGCCGATTTTTCACGGGTAGAGTTTTATCTTTTACTGGATGACTTTGCATTTAACTGATAAAGCACGGTATGCCCAATATCATCATGAGCATTCGAAAAACTCAATGGCCCCAAATATTTGTAGGGCCAACAATAGCTCAGACTATGCGCCTCGGCATCAGTTAAAACCGCCGACTTGGGAGTCAGTGCAATTTCATGCCTTATTCACTCGAAACTTTTGAAAGTATTTTACAAACTTTATTATACACACGCAAGCGGAAAAAAGTAATCACGCCGGACGATGCCCATCTGGAATAACCACAGAACCTCGCTCCTTCAAGGTGTGAGGTTTATTAGCGATTTGTCTATTTTGGACAAGAATGTAGTGCACTAAAAAAAAAGTACTGGCGATAAAATAAAAAATGTGTATTTTTCTTTAACTATTAGAGTAACAAAATACACCTTGTCGTTTTTCCTGGCGCAGGGTTTAAACTCTTTGCCAGGGAAAAAACTATAAATCACCTTTAAAGGAATCCCCATGAACCGACGTCAGTTTTTAAAAGCCTTGACCCTGACCGCCACATCCCTGACCATCAACGGGTGTCTTTCTCAAAAACCCAAAGGACCCCGGCCAAACATTCTTTTTTGTATTGCCGATGATGCCTCTTTTCCTCATATGGGCGCATATGGCTGCGACTGGGTAAAAACCCCCGCGTTTGACAGGGTCGCCAAAGAAGGCATTCTTTTTACCAATTGTTATACTCCCAATGCCAAATGTGCGCCTTCAAGATCGTGCATCCTTACGGGGCGCAATTCATGGCAATTGGAGCAAGCTGCCAACCACTGGTGCTATTTTCCGAACAAATTCAAGACCTATGCCGAAGTCCTGACAGAAAATGGCTATCATGTCGGTTATGT
>CAYNUX010000454.1:0-3470 GCA_964400115.1 uncultured Cytophagia bacterium | reverse complement strand
GAAACCGGAAATGGGATTGGACAACAAATACATGGAAACGATTTTTAATTGCACGGGCGTTCATTCCCGAATCATTGAAAATTTCATAGGACAGGGTTAAAACCCCGTCCTATGAAAAAAAATCATTCCCAAATCGTCGCCGCAATATACCGTTCGGGCCTCGTCTGATCGCAAAAATAATAAACCGACACGATTTTTCCATCCTGGCGTTGCACAGTACGAACATATCCGATATCCCGGCTGCATCCGTCATCCCGTAAAATAACAGGATCGCTCCAGGTCTTGCCCTGATCTTTGCTGAATCGCCCACGAATGCTATAGGGTTCGGCTCTGTATCCATAGGTCAATAACAGGCGGCCGTCCGCGAGTTTGATGAGACTGGGCGGATTTCCTTCACCCACATCAGGCACAGGAGTGTTGAACAATTCCCAGTGTGTGCCCATATCAGGTGAAATATAGGCATCGATCCAGCGGTTTTCATCTCTACGGCGCCGTACCGTAGACACTAGGGTAAATTCGCCCATATAGACCGTCGAAGGCATGATGGCAAACCCCTCAGGAAGCGGGATGATCCAGTCCTGGAATTGCCAGGTCAGTCCGCCATCATCCGTACGGGCACAAAATGGCCTGCCCTCACGACCATTGGGTTTAGCTGCGGTGAGAAACAACAGACAGCTTTTAGAGTCCAGCACGATATAATCCGTTCGGGCAGCAACTCCCTCTACTCCTTCAATAGCGAGTATAAAAGGGCCTTGCCATTCATGGCCGCGGTCACAAGAAAAATAAAACAGAGAAGGACCTACTTGATGATCCAACATGCGAAGGGTCATCGCAAAATCGGGATGCATGTAATCAATAGGGGTATCGAGTTCTCGCGGCTCTTGAGGAATCAGGTCAGGTGGACGAACGCCGTGCAACGCGGCTCCCCAGGGCACAATGACCTCGGAAGGATCTTCAATCGTCCATGTCTCTCCCCCGTCGAGACTCCGGGCAAACAGATGTTCTTCGGGCTTTTCCCGGTCAATGTGGTGACGATCACCCAGATCTTTATAATAGCCGCGGCTGAATCCCACAAGAATCTCGTCACCCCAGTTCCAGATCCCATGATTGGCAGGCCAGCCTCCGAAACGGCCGTCCTCGCGATAGATGGTCTTGTGTTCGACAGATTGGAGTTGCGCGATTCCCATTTGGCAATAGCACAACACGACGAACGCCAGCAAAATCTTTTTCATCTTTCATCCTTTTTTATTTTTCACTTTTGTGCATTGCCGTCCAAAATAGTAACGAACTGGATCTTTCCAGATTGAAAACAAATGAGATAATACAAATTATTGCCATAATTCCAATAGAGGTTGTCCTTAAAAACATCAGGATTATAGGGTTTTAAATCAAAGCAAATAATGATTTACTCACGCAAAGAATAGCGATCATCCCCCTATTGATTTCCTGCCCGTGGATTTTTCACATAATAAAAGAACCCATCTTCGGCACCGATGAGCAGATCCGGGAACTCGTTGCCGTCCCAATCCACCATGGTGGGACTCGTGGTATGACCGGCCAAAAGACGGTCGGTCACCGGTCCAGCATCCTGATAAACATATTCTTTATCGTTTGAGGCAACATTTGGCATAAAATTGATAGTTTTGGTGTTGATCATGAGATCGAGTTTGCCATCTCCATTCCAGTCCGTAAAACACCATTTTCGCCGGCCGCTGCTTCCGGCCTCTGACAAGTTGAGCCTCAACTCACCCGGCTTAATATTACCAGGCTTGTTGTTTTTGCGTGAAAAGTGGCTTGGACCGTCACCATAAAAAATATGCCGGGGCGACATAACCATTGACTCTTGAGGAGACCCGGTTCTCTGAAACCAGGCGAGATAACCCTGATAATCGAGCACGACGAGGTCCATAAGCGCGTCGCTGTTTATATCGATCATGACAGGCGTGGTGCGCCACTGGGTCACGAGATTGTTCTCCAAGGGACTCCACCAGTTCCAGGGCGGCTTTTGTGGATCATCCTCCCACTGTACCTGGACGGTCCGGGCTGCAGCAAGCGCAGGCTCGGAACGTGTGCCGATATTTTCATACCAGAGAATCTGGCCCCAGATGGAATTGACCATGATATCCGGCAACTCGTCGTTGTTCCAGTCAGCCACCGAGAGCGTGGTATATCCCCATTTTGCTTCGCAAGGGCCCTGAATAGACCCGCTCGGGCCGGCCTGAATTCGAATAATCTCTCCCGCAGCCTCGAGATAGACCGGTTCTGCCCAGGATGGCGGATTTCCGCCATCGAGATTTTCAATAAACCCTATATAACCGGCCGTATTGCCACAAATCAGATCTTCATCGCCGTCATGATCCCAATCGTAACTAAAGGGCGTGGCCAAAGCACCAAAATTGAGCTCATGCGCCTTTTGTTGAAAAAACCGGGGAGGCAAAAACTGGGGCATCCGATAGGAAACCGTACCGGTGTTTTCTATAAACGCCACCCGTCCGTCCTCCTGCCCGACGACCAGATCGGGATCGCCGTCCTTGTCCCAATCCAAAGCCACAGGAACGATCATCTCTAGATCCATTTTGATTTCTACTCCTTGATATCTGAGCTTGCGGCCCGGGGCATATTTCGGTTCTGACCGGGATCCGATATTTTCAAAATAGGTAAAAGAGTCCAAAAACTCACCGCAAATCAAATCGAGATCGCCGTCGCCATCAAAATCCGCGAAACTGGGAGAGGGCATACCATAAACATCGATGGGTGACTCTCCTGCCAGAATTTTCTCCGGCGAGCTGTAATCGGGTTTCAAATTGCTGCCCTTGTTTTTCAACAGATAAACATAACCATGCAAAGGACCTCTTTGCCATTCGCCGTATTCATTATAGGCATTGTCCCAGCCATACTCTTCCCAATCTCCCACTCCGACAATCAGATCTAAAATACCATCCCCATCATAATCCACATAATGCCACTGGTTGGCACGAATATCCTGGTTATGAATATTCTCTTGAGGGTAAATCTCTTGCTCTTTGCTGAATCCGTTCCTGCGAAAGTCGATAAATTCACGACCGGGTCGCAAAACCCGGGTTTGGGAATCGACATAAGAGGGACAAATATAACGCTGGCCCTCACCCACACGCACAGGAGGTTCAAAAACCGGCATCTTTACATTACCGGAGGTATTTTCAAAGAAATAGAGGCCGTTATACGGCTTATCCGGACAAGCCACGACCAGGTCATGATCCCCATCCTCATCATAATCCATGGGAAGAGGCCAGGCCCAGAGTCCGACCTTAAGATCGACCTCGAGGCCGGGATTGTTGAACATGACCCGTTTGGCGTTGGAATCCTGGGCAATTAAAAAAATTGGCCAATGAATCACAAAAAAACAAAGGACAATGAGGAAAGGCTTTTGATTGATCATGTGAAAAGTCTCCTTTTGAAAGAGTTGGAAATCTTTATTTTCGGTAACAGCT
>CAYNUX010000453.1:0-3479 GCA_964400115.1 uncultured Cytophagia bacterium | reverse complement strand
CAATACCCGGTTCACTATTTCCTTGTGCAATGAGTATGCCATAAATGGGCACTATTCATTTTTGAAATCATAATACCCATAAACGATTGTTATTTTTTTATTTAAACTGTCTTTTTTTATGCTCGTGATATTAGAGGGGGGATTCATAGCTGGTACGAATCCCCCACTTGGTACCTTATGAACCGCTTGCAAATGGTACCAAACGAACCAGTCATAAAAAGTCTGGAACTTTAATGATAAAACCGATATATTGTGTTCAAGAACTCTAGGCTGTCAAGTTGGCGATTTTATGTTATTCACGGGCAAATTGACAGGCGCGGCGTGAATTGCTTTAAAACAGCGGGGTTTATAAATCGATAACTGTATTATTGTTTATCCAGATCAGAATCTGGATTTCCTGGAGGCTGATTAAATATGCCCACAGCATTAGTGATTGTCGAATCTCCTGCCAAAGCCAAAACGATTAACAAATATTTGGGTCAAGACTACCAGGTAAAGTCCAGTATGGGACATGTGCGGGATTTACCTGTCAAGGCCAGTGGCAACTCTCCGGCAAAGCGGATATCCACCAAGGGATTGAGTGAGGAAGAAAAATCTGCATTACGCAAAAAAAGAGAGCATGAGCGTCTGATTCGAAACCTGGCCATCGATCCCGAGCATGGTTGGAAAGCCCGCTATGAAATTCTTCCGGGCAAACATAAAGTGCTCAAAGAATTAAAAATCCTTGCTGCCAAGAGTGATATAATCTATCTGGCTACCGATCTTGATCGCGAAGGGGAGGCGATTGCCTGGCATTTGCGCGAAGCTATTGGGGGGGATCCTGAGAGGTATAGGCGCGTCATATTCAGTGAAATCACTCGTCCCGCCATCAGGGCTGCCTTTGAAAAAACCACAGAGTTGAATATCGATCGGGTCAATGCCCAGCAAACAAGGCGATTTTTGGACCGCGTGGTGGGGTTTATGGTTTCCCCTCTCCTGTGGAAAAAAATTGCCCGTGGACTTTCTGCCGGACGCGTACAATCCGTTGCGGTTCGTCTGGTCGTAGAACGCGAACGTGAAATCCGCGCCTTTGTGCCCGAGGAATATTGGAAGCTTTTTGCCGACCTGGAAGCTGCATCTTTATTTCGGGCTCAGGTGATGAAATATCAGAATAAACCATTCAAGCCTGTTTCTGAGCAGGAGATCAGGGCTGCCGAGGATTATCTGAAAAAGCAGACCTTTGTGGTTCTGGATCGTTCTATGAAACCGAGTAAACAAAACCCGTCTCCGCCATTCATCACCACGACCATGCAGCAGATGGCCAGTCAGCGTTTGGGTTTCAGCGTCAAAAAGACCATGCTTTTGGCGCAACGGCTATATGAGGCCGGGCTTGTTACCTATATGCGTACCGATTCCACGCAAATCAGTGGTGGTGCTATTGCTCAATGCCGCAATTATATCGAGTCCACTTTTGGTAAACGTTATCTTCCGTCTAATCCGCGTATCTATGCCAGTAAAGAAGGGGCGCAGGAAGCGCACGAAGCCATCAGGCCCACTGATGTGACCAAAACACCGGAAAAACTGGCGACACTGGAACGCGATCAACAGCGGCTGTATGATCTCATCTGGCGACGTTTTGTTGCCTGTCAAATGCCTGCTGCCGAGTTTGATAACACCAGCATCGATATTCAGGCTGGGGATTATGTGTTACGAGCCACCGGTCGAATCATGCGCTTCGATGGCTGGATGCGGGTTCTGCCCCCAGCCACTAAAAAAGATGATAGTGAAGGATTCCTGCCGCAGGTAACGGTGGGTCAAGAGCTGCCTTTGGAAAAACTGATTTCGAGTCAGCATTTTACAAAGCCTCCGGCCAGATATACCGAAGCGACCTTGGTACGAGAGCTGGAGCGTCTGGGAATCGGCAGGCCATCGACTTATGCTTCCATTATTTCTACGATTCAGGATCGGGGATATGTAGAACTCGTAAGACGAAGCTTTTACGCTCAAAAGATCGGAGAAATTGTGACCGATCGTTTGCTGGAAAATTTTGATGATTTGATGGATTATGGATTCACTGCAAGCATGGAAGATGATCTTGACAGAATAGCCCAGGGTGAAGCCGTGTGGCGAGAGGTGCTGGATCATTTTTACGATAATTTTAAAGGGCATCTTGAACAGGCTGACGAAAAAATGCGTCCCAATCCGCCTGTATTGACTGGAGATATTCAGTGTCCTGCTTGTGAAAGACCGATGATGATTCGCACTGCACGAACCGGCGTTTTTCTCAGTTGTAGTGGCTATGAACTGCCTCCAAAAGAACGTTGCAAAGAGACGATAAATCTTGTCCCCGGTTCTGAATCAGAAACCTTGGAAGGAGAGGAGGATAAAGATGCCAAGGAATTGATGGCCAAGCGCCGTTGCCAGGTGTGTAATACAGCAATGGAGAGTTATCTGGTGGATACTGAAACCCGGCTTCATATCTGTGGTAATAACCCGGATTGTAAAGGGATGGAGATTGAAAAGGGTCAATTTCGCATCAAAGGTTACGAGGGGCCGGTAATAGAGTGTGACAAATGCGGGGCAGATATGCAGTTAAAAACCGGTCGATTCGGTAAATATTTTGGTTGTACGCAATATCCTGAATGCAAAAACACTCGAAAGCTTATGCGCAATGGTCAGCCTGCGCCGCCCAAAGCTGACCCCATACCCATGCCTGAGTTACAGTGCAGCAAATCGGATGCTTATTTTGTCCTTCGTGACGGTGCCTCTGGGGTCTTTTTGGCAGCGCATAATTTTCCAAAGTCCCGGGAAACACGCAGCCCCCGCGTGGAGGATCTGGCGCGCCATCGAGATGAATTGGATGAAAAATTTCTCTATTTGGCTGACGCACCTCAATCAGATCCGGATGGTAATCCCGCCATCATACGTTTTAAACGCAAAGAGCGTGAACAAGTCCTGGCATCGGAAAAAAAGGGCAAAGCAACTAAATGGATTGCCCATTTTGAAAACAGCGAATGGAAATGGACAAAAAAATCAAAATAAACAGGAGACATTATGAAAATCGCAAAATACTCTATGGGGATCGGAGATCGTTTTGCACATCAGGGCCGGGCCCAATTGCAGGCCTTTCTTAAAGCCCGAGAAGCAGGTGTTGAAATTGCCCCGGTCTGGAACAAATCTTTTCGCGAACATACGATCATTCACACAGATCATACCAGCGTTCGCAATGAAGCTGATGCCGCGATCAAGGCTTCTGACTGGCAAGGCCCATATTACGTAGACGCGGACCATATTGGCCTGAAAACAGTGGATAGCTTTATCGAGGTAAGTGACTTTTTTACCCTTGATGTGGCCGATTTTATCGGTCAAAAACCCATGGATCTGGAACTCGATGCCTTTGTCGATCGCAATAGTAAAACTATCGGCACGCTAGAGATACCGGGTATGGAACCGGTGATGTGTGGACATCTAGGCGGCCTGGACCAGATAGAGATAGTCGT
>CAYNUX010000452.1:0-3520 GCA_964400115.1 uncultured Cytophagia bacterium | reverse complement strand
AAATCCATGCCTGCAATCAAGGTAGAGGAAAACGGTAAATAATTTTCGATTCTGTGGAAAAGGTCATAAAATAAGCCACTGCGGCGGCCCATGCCATGGCCTTGTCTTCCAGGTATGCAAAGTATACATTTTTGACAAAATCAAACATATAGAATCCGTCTTTATCACCCTTGTTTCTTTACTAATGCTAACAATTTAAAAAATAAAATAATTGCAATGGGAGGTGCCAGACACGATCGAAATGACCCCATGGATGATGTCTCCCGGTCAGGATAGGATCGTGGCCCGCAGGATAAAGGAGATTCTGGAAGCATACTTTGATTATTCGTGATGCAGCATCGTCTGGTTTGTTCTGCTTTTTTGCTAAAGCCCCGGCAGTTGAATCCGAGATCGTTGAACTGTTCGAAAAACGCTGCTCGTCTGTGGGCATCTAGTGTACATGTTTTAAAAAATCATATAGGCCATGAAAATGGTCGATATGATCCGGCGCGGTATTTCCTGCAAAGCCGAGGATATGAAAATTTCCCTTTTCCGTTTCACTCAACTGCTGCATGCCCAGAGGACCCCATTCTAGAACCGCCCGGCGTTCCAGCCCCAGCTGTTCGACTATATAATCCGCACATTCTGTCGTACTGGCATAGGTGCCGGGAAAAATTTCTGAATGGGTGAACACAAAGTTCTTTTCACCGGCGACGGCTTGCCGCGCGAATAGCACAAAGGGATCGAGTTTTTTTGCATTCAGCTTGCCACCCTGAGCCAAAGGCTGACCTTCAGGCACATAGTCGGTATGCAAACCATCCAGGAGCAAAATCCCATGGATCTGCTCTGCATTTTTCGGTTGTTGTAAGAGCGCCCGGATCGCTCCATAACCGGCACTAAAGGCGCTCAGATTCACTGAATTGAGTTGGCATTCTGTTTGAACATTGTTTTCCAGATCGTTGTTGACCTGTTTTAGGATCTTGCCAAACAGACCTCTGTCTTGAAAAGGCGTTTCGTACCTGGAAGACCCCCCTCCAAGATTGATGGTAACCAACACCTCGGGACGGGGCGAGGTTTGCATCGCATGCACGGGCACATAGTCTGTGCCGTGGAAATGAATCCACAATGAATACGAACTGGCATTTCGACATTGGCTATCCACGAATATTGTGACGGTCTTTTCGTTCAACCCCGGAACATGCAGAGTTTTTGTTTGGGGTTGATCCGCTGATATTCGTTCGTGCTTGCGTGTCGTGTCAGTCATGGGGGAGGGACATTGTGGCTGCATTTGAGCGTTGCACACTATCCACGTACTAAAAAGCAAAATAATTGATTTGTTCATCTGGTTGCCATTCTCTTTGTTCTGTCTCTGGTCAATATACAAAATTATCTGTTTAGGAAAAATGATTTGTGCAGTTGCCTAAAAATGAACATAAACTCGTTCTGCAAGAGTACCATAACGATTTTCGACCTTGTAAAATATACGTATTTTCATATCAGGATGACCAGGTTTTTCTGGATATTCATACAAGGGGGTTTATTTTTCTTGCATGAGAAATCTTTTTTTTTGGAAAAATAGAAAAGTTGCAGTCTGGGAAAAGGTGAGATTTCAGAAGATTGGATTCGTGTGGAAAAAGAATGTGTCCTCAAGATTTTTTTATCGTCGGGCAGACGTTTCAATAGTCTACTCTGTTTATTATAATCTTAATGGGTATAAAAAGCAACTGATATCGTGCTCAAAATTTTTAATCGGACATGTCCGAATTTTGACCGAGTCCCCGTAACTTGGAAAGCATGTTATAAACAAGACAGGGAAGCACCGGCAAGGTGACTTTCTGTCCCTATGGAGCCTTATTCGGTTTGGCAGGTTAAAATACAGTTCTGTAGAAGGATTGAATAGATTCGGCCCCCTATGACCGAATTTGAAGCCTAAAATTCAGACTGTTCGAGTAAAGACTTGAATAATACCAAGAATTATCATAGGTTATAACTCAAGGGATGTCACTGATTTGTATTACATAGGCGTGCAGAGAAAGGAAAGAGTTTTAAAAATGCAAAAACATAAAGGCGGATGATTCGGGTGTTATAAAATTAAAGCACCATGTCTTGATTCATTCGGCCGGCAATGACCTTGCATCTGCTTTGAATGGAGGAAAAATATGCGATTATTTTTCGGGAAACCAAAATCCCTAAGTTACGTTACGAGTCTTTGTATTTTGATAGCACTCTGTGGCGCCGGACTGGGCCAAAAAAGAGGCTACCCGGAAAAAGCCAGAGAGTATTTGCAATTCATCTTTCACGAGGATCAATATCAATACCGTTTCAGAGACGATTATCCGGCTGGTTTTGACGGCTGGCAGGCAGAGGCGCGACCGTTGCTGCAACAGTTGGTGGCCCTGGATAAAATCGCGCAACAAGTGGGTGACCACGAGGTCAGCGTAGAATTGAAGGAACCCCATGACATGGGCGAGTATACCCGTCAAAAAGGATGGATCTGGACCGAACCCGGGGTGCGCATAAAATTTTGGCTTTTAAAACCTAAATCAGCCGGACCCTATCCGCTGGGAATTTTTCCGCATGGCCATGGCCTGCGCGGTTATGATACCTCTGCGGGGGTTTTTGCCGATGAGCAAACGCGCCAGGAAAAGCTTGCCGAGGATCGCGATGTGGCCGTTCAGGCGGTAAAACGAGGGTTTCTGTCCATTGCGCCGGCGACACGGGGCCTGGCAGATGATGGATTTGTTCCCGATTTGCGCAAGCGCCACGGCAACAGGAAATGCCGGGCACAGTTCATGCATTGCCTGCTCGCGGGTCGAACGGCTATCGGCGAACGCGTCTGGGATATGCAGCGTCTGCTCGACTGGGCTCTTAGCCGTTCCGATGTGGATGGTGAAAATGTTCTCATGATGGGTAACTCTGGCGGAGGCATGGTCACCATTTATGCGGCTGCCTGTGATGAGCGTATTACCATCGCCGTACCGAGCTGTTCATTTTCAACATTATCAACAGAAGAGGGGTATATCCCGCATTGCGATTGTAATATGATTCCCGGTATCCTGAAACTGGGAGAAATATGGGACGTGGCCGGCTTGATCGCTCCGCGACATTTGCTTGCCGTCAATGGCAAAACCGACAACCTGCATGAGAATTCCGATATCGAACGCGCGGCCCATCACACCCGATTGATTTATGACGCAGCAGGCGTTCCGAGTCATTTCGAACACCGCTGGGGTAACCAGGGACATCGATTCTATTCCCACCTGATGTGGGATTTTATTATGAAGGCAGCGGACAAATAGCGATAATCAGACCAAACAATCTTTTTGATTCGATTTTGCAAAAAGGAGGGCAAATGCGAACCCTGATTTTAATTCTAATGTTGGGTTTCTGCAATGTGTCGTTCTCTGAAACCCTTTCTGGCGGCGGAGAAGCATTCCCGGATTTAAAGACCCATTCCGAATCCCTTGCCCGATGGCAGGACATGAGATTCGGAATGTTTATCCATTGGGGACCGGTCTCGATCAAGGGCACTGAAATCGGA
>CAYNUX010000451.1:0-3524 GCA_964400115.1 uncultured Cytophagia bacterium | reverse complement strand
AGTTCAGACGTGTGCTCTTCCGATCTTAATGGACACCACAAGCAGCAAGACCTGCATACTCATCTTGGCTAACCCCGTCCACATGATACCGGATATCGTTTTATCTAAAAGAGTCATAGAGAATGAGAGCGAGTTAGCATTGAGAGTTGAATATCGAAATCCATTGCGCGGTCAATGCGTTGATAAATCTCGATGGGATAAAAAGAGCCCTCGATGGTGGCTAAATGACGGTAATGCTCGTGTATTTGACCATTGATAAACGTCCAATAGCGTTGATATTTTCTGTGGGTATATCCATCTTTGATAATAAATCGTGGCCGGTGTTTTATAAAAGAGTTTTGAAATTCCTGGTTATAGATTTTTAAAAACTCGGTGGGATGGGTGACATTCATAAAGGGTTTAAATCCGGACTCGAACGTCCATATCATTCCCCCGCTCAGGATATCATCGTTCATATCCCCGCTCTTTTTTAAAACCCGAACGGTTTTTTGCAAAGAATCCAAAGACCAGATGGACTCATATCTTGGCCCGACAAGGTGCCCGGAATACAGAGCGGTGACAACAAAGGCGGTCATCACGATAAAAGCGCCGGCATGAAATGTAACCTGAGAAAAAGTCAGGGAATTCAGATGCTTGACATAGAGATAACGCACCAAGAGATACAGAATCGCCAGGATACCCAACAGGGCAATCAGCTCCATAAAACCGGCAAAGACAAGCCCGCGATATCCGAAACCCGAAACAAATCCGGCGATAAGAGTAACAATGAAAAAGACCCGTGTTTTGTCACGTTCGAATATCCTCCAACTGACGATACCGGCAAAAAGACAACCGAAAACCAAATAGATCCCAATGCCGGGATAAATCTGCCAAAAGATTCTTTGTAATAGATATAAAAAATAAAACAGCCCCATCGAGAGTATCGAGAGGCCGATGGTATTGGCTTTTATTTCCCGAAAACTGGGGAAAATAAATCGCGCGGCCAGCAAGACCAGCGGGGGCAATAGTTCTGTAAAATATTGTGTATAAAAACCCCGGCTCAGAGATTGATAAAAATATAGCGCAAATGCAAATCCCGCCCAACTCATCATAAATACAAAAGCGACTTTTTGATGGGGTTCTTTGGCTGCTTTGATCGCCTTGTAGGATGATGCTGCAGCGACAATGACAAACAAACTAAAAAGCACAGAATCTTGCCATGCGGTGATGGTCACGTCCATACTCTGTCCCAAAAAACGAAAGCCCTCGGTATCCGTAATCTGCTGTGCCTCAGGCAAAGATCCGAAAAGATGGAGCAAACGATTCCAAACCAAATTCAATGGATTGAGTTGGGAAAAAAACAGCTCACTGTGACTGATCCGGTTCCAATAGACGGCAACAAAGGAGACACAGATCGACAGATAACCGAGTATAAAGAGAAAGAGTTGGTAAAAAGCATTACTGCGTGAGAGATCTCTGCGCAGGACAAAAAAGATAAAGATCGTTATGGGAAGATACAACGTTGGCTGTCGGACGTAAAAGGCAGCGGCAGCAAAAATACCGGAAAGAATCAACCAGCCAGGTCGAACCAGAACGGTTGAAAAAGTGCGACTGAGAAAATAGACACTCATCAAACAAAAAAAGATGGCAATGGGTTCTGTCTTGACAACAGGAGCCCAGATAAAAACGAGAGGCAGGTACAAGGTGATCAAAGCGGCGAGCAGGCCAATTTTTTCCTGAAAAAATCGCTTGCCCAGCAAAAAGATTATCCAACCGCTGCCCACAGAGGCCAAAATGGGAACGAGCCGGGATGTGAGCACATGATGGCCAAACAATTTAATAGGAACGGATAAAAGCAATACATACAGGGGTTGTCGCGATCCGTAATCAGCTATGGGCAGGTATCCCTCAAGAAAAAGGCTGGCATCGAGAAGATGAGCACCTTCATCCGGATTGATCCAACGAAACGGCAGCAAGAGCAATCTCATCGCCAGAGCCCCCGCCAAAAGCACCATCATGCACAACTGAGGTCGGGCTTTAAATTTTTCCAGCCAGGACAGCACAGTGATTACTCCTCTAAAATCTGATTAGGGACAAAACGATAAACTGTTGCCTGATGACCCGCAATTTTCAATTCTTTAACGCGTTCAAAAGACGGATGTTGATTGTCGAGTAACGGATCCAAAAGATAGAGATTCTGTACCGTATAGCGATAATCCTGCACAATATTCGGGTCGGTTGATCGTCTCTTGTCAGTACTTACCCAGGCCACATGGGTGATATTTGAATCGATACACGCATCGATAAACTCTTGGGGGGTTTGAGCCCGAATGGAAGACGTTGCCACGAACTGATGCTCTTTCAGTTCGGTAAAATACTGTACGATAACCGGTTTATTGACCAATAAACGATCATTCTGGTCTGCTATCTTTTCAAACCACTCGGCCAATACTCTATATTCCGCCTTGGCATAACGAACGAGATAAAGTTCGGTGCGTGCTTTCCCGCCATAGCCCAAAGCAATTATCGCAAACAGGGCAAACATCAGAGGCAAGACACTCGTTCGTCCGTTCCAGCCAGGAAACAACAGCAAAGATCCTGTTGCAAATATCGCGGTCACCACATTCAGGGCCACACCTGGCCCGGGCTCATCTATGGAAAAAAGAATCAGACCCATGGCCATTAGCCCCAGAGTGACCGTTAACCATCTGTTCTGCCATTTTGTAAGCCATTTTTGAGGCACCCATGCGATAATGGCCTGAATGACCAGGATAAATATCACCCACAGGATCATCACCGTATAATCATTCAAATCTGCGGGCCAAAAAATATGCAGAGCGATATATCCGAGCAAATAAGTCCAAAGCACAATAGCGATTTCCTGGTTGCGGCGTAAAAGAAAGATTCCGCCTGCCAGGGTAGCCAGAGCCAGCAAAACAGCAACAATGACTTGCCAGTGATCGACGGCAAAACTGGCAGCATTGAGAAATGTGACCTCGAGGTATTGCAGCCACTTTGTGCTCATATGATTTTCTTCATAGTAAAAAGAATAGGGATTGAGAGACCCTGATTGCAGAGCATTAAGCAAAAGCCAGCCCCCGACCCCGACACAAGCGGTTGCACTTGCAAGAAAGGCCCGAAGCGGCTGTTTTCGCCATAGCCAGTCGACCAGAAAAAATCCCGGAATCAACAAAGCCCCTTCATAGCGGGTAAGCGCCGCAAAAAAAACGACGAGATAGGATTCTTTGCGCCGGTGTATAAACAACAAAACTGCCAGAATGATTAAAAAGCTGGTCAAGAGATCAGCTTTGGGCTTGACAAGCATTTTCAAGGTCACCGGGTGGATAGCATACAACCATGCACAAAAAAAACCGCTATTCCCGACAATTTTGCGCGCCAGAAAAAAAGTGCGATGATCGAACCGAGAAAAGCGATCAGATTGATGATCTGAGCGGCAAGCAATTCATCTTCAGCGCCAGGTAGAATTGCCGAAACGACTGCAATGGAAGAGGCATACATGGGAAGCCGTTTGGTGTTCTCTGGCC
>CAYNUX010000450.1:0-3531 GCA_964400115.1 uncultured Cytophagia bacterium | reverse complement strand
CGGCTTGTGCCGGCCGGTGTTGAAACTCTGAAGCTTTGACAAAAGCAAACCCTTGTTCCGATCGCAAAGTGTAATACCCCCCGGTCTTTGCAACCAGATCAGTTTGAGGGTTATGGCTGAACTCTATTTCATCCTGCTCACTCAACAACCACTCGGATAATTCGTCCCACGGACCTGCAGGCAACCATTTTTTTCCGTCACAAAGGACGGCAACGGCTTGAACCGTCGCGCGAAAATCATCATAATCGCCATCATCCAACGGCAATATCAATGATCCGTCATTTTGGCCAAAATAAGGAGCCTTTCCCGTGGACAATTCCAAAAGCTGATACAGAAACAGACCGCTTTGTCGTATGCGATTGATCAACGCGTCTGAAAATTCAACGTCATTAAAGTGTGCCAGCCGAATCGCCCAGAGATAGTCATGCAGCATGAGACGATGATAGACCAGAGAATGCTGGGCAAACGCCCCATCGTCATAGATCAGCTCTCGACCCCACTTTTCCAGCAAGGCTTTTCCACTTCGTTGCCATCTGGCTGCCGATTTGAATTCCGGAAACAGAATTCCGATCGTAAACAAACCCACCGCTTCGCTGATGATATGGTTATTCTGTTGACTGGCGGCATAATCGAGATTGGCGGCAATACGCTGACCGGAAACGGCAATAGCCCTGGCCAAAAGGGCCACTCGTTCCGGTGTCGTTTTCTCATGATTGTAAAAGGCATAGAGCCCAAAACACCAGGCCATCACCCGAAAACTGATCTCCTGCCCGCATTTCCAGTTCGGACCCTGATTGGGCGGATTTTTTGCAATCCAGTCCTCAACCAACAGCCAAAACGTTTTGACATAATCAGGATTATGGTTGCGTACAAAGGCACGCACCAAAATATAGACAAATCCGAATCGGGATAGTTCCCAGATGATTTTAATATCCGTTCCACCAAAATCTTTTATTTTGCTCCAGTGTTGTTCTGAATCAACCGTCACATCATTGAACGGATCATAAAACCAATGCGGTGGCATGCCCATCTCTTTGTTATGAACCCGAAAGTACCGAAACGTGCCCTTGACCATGTCATCCGCTTCGGCAATAGGAGATGACGATTCCGCATCCCATTTTTCAAACAACGGCCTGAACGCCTCGAGTCGATTCTTATCAAAAAAAAAGTTCACCTTGCTGTTACGACGATATTCAAAATAACGCTTAGGCTCGCTCCAATCCCTATCGAGGAGCAAATCGATAAAATCAATCTCCTTCCAGGAACGCAAAGGTGACCGAATCCTAAAATACCCTGATTTTAATTTCAGAGCATAAAAGACACGAAATAGCACCCATCGAATGCCAAAGTATTTCAAGATATAATAATATTTCATTCTTTTCTTTGCTGCTTTGCGCCTTCGCGTGAGGATTATTTTATCAAAATACCATATTCATTCTGGATATCGATCGTCCGCTTTTCTGCTGCGGCGGTCATGGCGGCAAAGCTGGTCAGGGTGCTGTTGATTAACTCTTTTAAGGGGATCAAGAGCTCGCCACCGCTTTCGATTCGATCGATCCAGGTCTTAAATTCCGCCCCATGCCCTTTATCGAGTTTTCGGGTTTTGTATTGTTTAAAGCCTTTGAATCCCCAGCCGCGGGTGATGCGGAAATTGTCACAAGTGAGCACCCGGCCTTCGCTAAACAGTTCCAAACGTTCTTTGGGATAGGACTTGCTGCCGTTGGCAAAATAATTGACCGTGCCAATGGATCCATCTGCAAATCCGAGAGAGATCGACATTTTGTCCTCATGCACGGCCACGCCTTCTCCCATCATATGAGCAGATACCGTTTGCACCAAACTATCGGACAAGAACATCAGCATATCGATAAAATGGCACGCCTCACCGATGATACGTCCCCCACCACGCTCTGGATCATGCACCCAATGATCGGCAGGGATGATTCCGGCATTGATGGTCATGTTCATCGCCAACGGTTCACTGCGACCCCTCAATAACGATTTTATTTTCTGGATATGGGGGCTGAATCTCCGATTATAACCGACCGTCAACGTTCGAACGTGTGAACGTGTGAACGTTTGAACGATGGTTTGGAGTTCATTTATATTCATCGCCAGGGGTTTTTCGACGAATACGTGTTTGCCGGCGTCGAGGGATTCGCAGACCAGGTTGGCATGGGAGCTATGGCCGGTGGCGATGAGGACGACGTTGATTTGCTCGTCATCGAGTATGCTTTTATAATCGGTCGTGGCTTTTTCAAATTTGAATTTTTGCGCCAGGTGTTGCGCCGCGTTGCCTTGTAAATCGGCAATTGTGAATAATCGCGCTTGGGTTTTTGACAATGCCGGCATCAGCGTCATTTTGCTGAAATTGCCGGCACCGATGAGCCCCACAACAGCCTGGTTTTCCGCGTTGGCAGGAGCAGGCTCGTTGAGAACAATCGTATGCTCTTGATTGATCTCTTGCGGATACTGCAGAACAACACCCAGGGCAGTAGCATCATTTTGGATCAATTCGTAGGCTTGTGGGGCCTCTTTAAAAGGTATCCGATGCGTAATCAGATCATCTACATTGAGTTTGCCGGTGCGTAACAGCTCTAATATCGCTTGGAAATTGCGTTGTTCGGTCCAGCGCACAAAGCCATAGGGGTAATCGTGACCGGCTTGTTCATAGTTGTCATCATAGCGACCCGGGCCATATGAACAGGACACCTGAAACGAAATCTCTTTGTTATAAAAATCAGCACGGCGCAAATTCAATCCCACGACACCGACCAGAACAATACGTCCTCGCCTGCGACACATCCCGGCACTGTGATGCACGATTTCATCGGTTTTGGCCGAGGCGGTAATGAGCACCCCATCCACACCCTTGCCATGAGTCCAGGACATGGCTGCGGTGACCGGGTCGGCTTGTGCGGCATGTACGGTTTTGGCGCCATAGTGTTCGGCCAGCGCCAGCCGTTGCGGATTGAGATCGATGCCCAACACCTCACAGCCGTTTGCCTGCAAAAGCTGAACCGTAATCAATCCTATTAACCCCAGGCCATAAACCACAACCTTTTCCCCGATGGTCGGCTCGGCCAAACGCACCCCCTGCAATCCGATCGACGCCAGCACCGTAAACGCCGCCTGCTCATCCGACACCCCATCCGGAATCTTTGAACAAAGGTTGTAGGGAACGCTGACGATCTCTGCATGTGGACCATTACTCACCACCCGATCCCCAACATTGAAACGTGCGCACGTTCGCACGTTTTCACGTTTATACGTTTTCATGTTTCCACGTTCTGACGTTCCCACGTTCCCACGTTCCCACGTTTCCACGATTTTTCCGGCATTACAATATCCCAGGGGAAGGGGTTCATCCAGGCGGTTGAACACCGCTTCCAGTGTCGGCATCAGCCCATCGCTTTTGATCTTATCGATGACCTGTTTGACTTTATCCGGCTGACTTTTGGCTTTGCCGATATAAGAAGCCTTGCCAAAATCGACGAGCATGCGTTCAGTGCCGGCGGAGATAAGAGAAGC
>CAYNUX010000449.1:907-3539 GCA_964400115.1 uncultured Cytophagia bacterium | reverse complement strand
GGAGCGATTGACCAATAAGAAAATGAACGAACTGGCCAATATTCAAAATCCCCATTGTATTTCAGCTTACATGCCCACCCATCGGGGCGGAGAAGAAGTAAATAACCAAAAAGACCGGCGCAATTTTAAAAACATAATTAAAGAAATTAGCCGTGGATTGGTTGATTATCACTTAAAAGATAGGGAAATTAAAGAATATCTCGAACCCCTGTACCTGCTCTATGAGGATAAAGACTTCTGGCATCATCAAGCCGATGGACTGACCATTTTTCTGTCCGGAAAAACATTTACCTATTTCCGGATGCCTATTCGGTTTAACGAACAGATAGTCATAGATAATCGTTTTCACCTCAAGCAATTATTACCTGAATTGAACTATCATGGGCGCTTTTATATCATGTCCCTTGACTTGAACAATATGCAACTGTTTGTGGCGGATAATGAACAAATAGAAGAACTGCCATTTACTGCCGAAACACCGCGTAATATTGAAGAATCATTGGGCGATGACCACCAAGCGCATCTCCAACAACGCACGGGCCAAGACAACAAACCCTCCGGTCGTGGCGTATATCATGGCCACGGAGGCCTGAAAGATTTGAAAAAAGACCAGATACTCAAGTTTTTCAGGGAAGTACACAGCCGAATAGACCCTCAAATAAAAAGCCAGGGAAAAGCAAAAATGGTTATAGCCGGCGTAGACTACTTGATCCCCATATGGAAAGAAGCATGCAATGAAGAGCATCAGATATTGGACCCGCATATTCAAATCAGTCCCGGAAATATAAGCCCAAAAGAATTACAAGAACAAGCATGGGGTATTTATGAACAGGTTTTTGAAAACAAACTGAAATCAAAGAAAGAACGCTTTGCCGACCTGCGAGGAGAAAACAAAGCCAGCGCCGATCTGCGCGAAATAGTCCGTGCCGCTATTAATGGGCGTATTGAAACCTTATTTGTGCAGGAAAACAGTTTTTTCTGGGGCGCATACGATCCCACAGAAAATCTCGTGTTTTTTGATGATGGCAAAGAAGCAGACAATACAGATTTGTTAGACTTAGCCGCTGTTAAGACTTTTCTAAACTCCGGGGAGGTATATCTTTTGCCTGAAGGGAAAATGCCCGTGGAAAATACGGAAATAAACGCGACTCTTCGTTATAGTTTATAATTAAATGACCGGCTGAAGATTTTTAATATTCGGGGTAACTGCAACGAGTGTAATTACTAATAAGGTCGAAATCCATGGACAATAAATACTATATTTGTCAAAATGTTCATTATTAATTACACTCGATAATTATGCGCAGACAAATAGTTGTTATTATCGGAATACTCCTGATGGCCAACCATGCAATGCTGGCCCAGCCCGGCACGTGGGTAATGAACGAAGAACGTCAGTGGGCTTACGAGCTGGATGGGAAAAAAACCCTCTGGGTGGATGACTATCTGCCCTTTGTGAAAAACGAGATATTTCTGGTAAAAAAAGACGGTAAATACAGCTATATCAAGTTTGATGGCAGCATGCTGGAATGGTACAATGATGCCGGCTATTTTCGTGGTGGCCGTGCCCCGGTGGTAAATATGGACGGCAAATGGGGCTTCATAGACCCGGATGGCAACTTGCTCACCGAATGGTTCGATTGGCTCTATTTCAAATTTGATGACGGTATCACCAAGGTGAAACGTGATGAAAAATGCACCTATATGGACACCACGGGCTTTATTTTCCCCAACTGGTACGATGCCGTGCGTACTTTCATGAACGACTATGATGTGAGCGTGGTGCGCACCGGCGAACAGTTTAAGCTGGTCAACAAGCAAGGCAAGGAGCTAACGCCTTGGTACGAAGCCATAGAAACCGTTTACGATGACGATTTTGAGAGCTATCCCGTGATTAAGGAAGAAGGCAAATACGGATACATTAACATAGAAGGCGAAGTGATCGCTGAACCTCAATATGATAAAGCCTTTGTGATGAAAGGCGGACGGGCCAAAGTGGTCAAAGACGGGAAGTATGCCTACATAAACACCGAGGGTAAAATCATCAGCGAGTGGCAAACATACGAGCCACCGGCCTATACGAAAACGGACAAACCCAGCTATCAGCCCGATCCGGGCACGATGGACTACAACATCATAAACTACGGCGCAGTGGGCGATGGCCAGACCCTAAACACCATAGCCATACAAGCTGCCATAGATGCCTGCACCAAAACCGGCGGGCGCGTGGTGGTGCCCCCGGGCGTATTCCTGACCGGGCCGTTCCGCCTGTATAGCCGGGTGGAACTCCACGTGATGCATGGGGCTGAGATCAAAGGTAGCCCGAACATTGACGAATACTACCCGAAGTGGAAATTCAATGCGGGCGGGCAAACCATATGCCTGATTTTTGCCGATTCGCTCGTGGATGCTGCTATTACCGGCAATGGGCTGATCAATTATAATGGCGATGCCGATGAATTCAAAGAGCTCTACTATTACCGCGAACCCACCAGGCCCAAAGGCATATATCTGAAAAACTGCAATCGCCTGAAAATCGAGAATATTACTTTTCGCAATTCGGTTTGCCACATGTTTTTCCTTAATGGCAAAAACATCCGCATCAATAATTTTAAGATATGGAACTATTGCC
>CAYNUX010000449.1:0-897 GCA_964400115.1 uncultured Cytophagia bacterium | reverse complement strand
AGCACAACAATGATGGCATAGACATATTCGACTGCCGCAACATGGTGATGACCAATTGCATAATAGATGCAGATGACGATGCTATTTGTTTTAAAACATCTAAGTTGAGTGAAAACATTACCATCAACAACTGCGTGGTCAGCAGCAATTGCAACCCCATCAAATTTGGCACTGGCACATGGGGAACAGCCAGACATATCAATTTTAACAATATCGTGATCAAGCCCACTGAAAGCGGCAAGAACACCGGGAACGGGCAGTTGGGCGGCCTGAGTGCCCTGGCCCTTGAGCAAAACGACGGAGATGGCGCGATATATGATGTGCATTTCAATAACATCAGTATCACGGGAGTGCTTACCCCGATATTTATCCGACTATCGCAGCGCACACCTCCCGTAGGCTTGATCCGCGACATTAAGTTTTCGAACATCACGGCATCCTATCACGGCAAGCTGGCCTGTAACATCACGGCCATACCCGGCTACTATGTGGAAAACCTTATGTTTGACAATATCACCATCATTGCCGAAGGGAACGGGACGGCTTATGACCGCGATCACCAAGTGCCCGAGGTGGAAACCTGGTACCCCGAGACCATCCGCTTCAATCCCAGCGTACCGGCATATGGTTTTTATCTTGATCATGCCCGGAATGTGCGTTTTACGAACATTGACCTGCGCTACGACAATCCGGATGTGCGCCCGGGCATCTATATGGATGATGTACACGGGGCCAGCCTGCGCGATGTGCGCATGCAACATCCGACAGATAGCAAGAATGGAGTATATTTTATGAATTCCACAAAGCTGACCAAGGATAATATCCGATTTGAGGACGGCAGCCCGGTGCAGATCATTACGGAATAAGTATTCGTATTACCAAAGCGGTCAACTTTTT
>CAYNUX010000448.1:0-3572 GCA_964400115.1 uncultured Cytophagia bacterium | reverse complement strand
TGAGTTCTGAAAAATTTATCCATTTTGCTCAGGCGCGGCATCCCTTGCTTTTGTTGCGTATGGGAAAAAAGAATGTCGTTCCCCTGGATTTAGAGTTGAATAGCAACAATCGTATCATGATCATTAGCGGTCCCAATGCCGGGGGTAAAACGGTAGTGTTAAAGACTGTTGGGTTGCTCACTTTAATGGCAATGAGCGGTTGCCATATTCCGGCTGAGGGTCATTCTCAAGTCGGCTTTTTTCACAACGTGTATGCGCTTATCGGAGATCAACAATCTATCGAAAACGATCTCTCTACCTTTTCTTCTCACCTGAATCATCTCAAGGATATTCTATCTACTTCCGATGAACAAAGTCTGGTACTCATTGACGAGATCGCAAACGGCACCGATCCTGAAGAGGGGTGTGCCCTGGCTATCTCTATTCTCGAAGCTCTTTGTCGTATTGGAGCCTTGGCTATTGCGACAACCCATCAAAGCGCATTAAAAGCTTTTGCTTATCAAACCGAGCATATCGAGAATGCGTCAATGGAATTCAATGTCCAAACACTTGAACCCACGTATCATTTTCGAGAGGGTGTGCCCGGTTCCAGTTATGCCTTTGAAATTGCCGGTCGTATGGGGTTGGAATCAAATTTGGTCAATCGCGCCAGAGAACTGGTCGGAGCACAGAAAAATCGACTCGAAGGTTTGATTATTGAATTAGAGGAACGGGTTCAGCGTCATAAGGAATTGATAAGGGAGGCTTGCATAAAAGAAACAGAATTGCGTGGTTTGACCAATCTGTATAAAGAGCGAACACAGTCTATAAAACACGAAACCAATCGCCTGAAAAAGCAAGCCATTCAGGAGGCTGAGACAATCCTGCGCAATGCCAATGCTGCTGTAGAGAATGCAGTCAGAGAAATCAAAGAATCCCAGGCTGCTAAAGATAAAGTTCAAATTATTCGCAAACAGCTTCATGAAGAAAAGCAAAAGTTGAAACAACACAAGCAATCTTTTCTTCCCGTTGAGAGCAGCAGCAAGGAGCTTTCTATCGGTGATCATGTTCGCTGGAACAAAATGGGAACGCCAGGCATTGTCGCTTCCAAACCTGATAAACGAAATAGAATATTGCTCGAGACCGATTTGGCCAAGCTCTGGGTACCCATGGAGGAACTTTTGCCCAGTAAACCTACCGCAGAACCCAAAAAAAGCGGGGTCAAGTTTAATTACGAGCAAAAAGAGTCCATCGGTGACGAGATCGACCTCAGAGGCTTGAGAGCAGATGAAGCCTGCGATATAGTCGACAAGACCATCGATGAAGCTTTGCTGCTGGGTTTGAAAAATATACGAGTCATTCATGGCAAAGGCACTGGGGTTCTGCGAAAACAGATTCATGATTTTCTAGCAGATCATCCGCATGTATTTGCACACCGAATAGGCAATTGGAATGAGGGAGATAGTGGAGTGACAATTGTGCAATTACGTGATGGACAAAAAGAGTAAGAGAGTAAATACGGAAATCCTTATGCGAAAAACAGCTATTGCAGCCGCCAAACAGGCAGGTGAAATTCTTTTGGAGCACCATGGCCAGATTGATCTTGCTCGTGTGGATACAAAGAATCCATCTGATTTTGTGACCCATGTCGACAAACAATCTGAGCAAAGAATTATCGAGATAATAAAATCCGATTTTCCGGATCATAAAATCTATGCAGAAGAATCTGCAAAGGAAAAAGGGGGGAAATATCGGTGGATTATTGATCCACTGGATGGAACTACGAACTATATGCACGGCTTTCCTGTTTTTTCTGTTTCTATTGCACTTGAATTCGAGAACGAAATCATTGTGGGTGTTGTTTTTGATCCCATTCGGGATGAGCTTTATGTCGCCGAAAAAGGCCATGGAAGTACCTGTAACGGAAAAGCGATTCGTGTATCCCAGGTCGATCAACCGAACCTGGCGTTGTTGGTGAGTGGATTTCCCTTTCGATCCAAACAGTTTATAGAGTTATATCAACAATCTTTTAATCAACTTTTTTTGCAAGTCGCGGGGATTCGGCGTCTGGGATCGGCTGCGCTGGATTTTTGCCATATTGCAGCTGGGCGTAGCGAGGGATTTTGGGAAATTGGCCTCTCACCTTGGGATGTTGCTGCAGGGTATCTATTGGTCAAAGAGGCAGGAGGAGAAATCACTGATTTTTCGGGTGGACCGAACGCCATCTGGGATGGAAATGTCATTGCTTCAAACGGTCATTTGCACCCATTGATTTCGCAAGTGGTCAAAGATGTTTTCAAAGGCAAGTTTTAAATTGAAAAAGATAGCTCATTTATTTTTGGGTATACTTTTGCCCGTCGCTGGATTGATTTATTTAATGATCTACGGTGCCAATAACCAACCGGAATTAACTTTGAGCCGGGCTCTGAATGATCCGGATTTTTACGATGGCGACAGTTTGTTTGTGGGCACAGAGGCTGTTATCACCCAAATTGAGATCGATGGATTTTATATCTCCTATCTGGATCAAAGTTTTTGGGTGTCAGGGCAGCATCCTGATCTGCGGGTAGGAGAGTTTATCCAAATGAAGGCAATATTTCACCGACAAGGATGGCTCGAGTTGGTATCCTGCTATGTTCCGGATAATCGGCGATTAAAGATTTGGTATTCGATTCTTCCACTGCCTGTTCTGGTTTTTCTTTTCTTTTTTTATTGGCGTTTTAACAAGGGTGGATTTCTGCCGCGGGAAACGTCTGATGCCTGATTTAATAACTCATACGGCATTGACATATTTTGGAATCCGGTGGTGGGTAAACGCCTCGATGAGAGTGTTGATTTATGTTGGTGCGGTTTTGCCCGATGTTTTATCTCGGCCGTTTTACATTTTGCAGCCGCAATGGTATCCGTTCACCATTGCGATCCACACTCCTGTTTTCATGATAATTGTGGTCTGGCTATTGGGATATTTTTTTCATGCCCGGTGGCGCAAAAAAGCAAGATGGCACCTGGGGGCCGGTGTCAGTGGACATTTTGTGCTGGATGCATTTCAGCGGCATCTTGATAACGGATATTTTTGGTTTTTTCCTTTTGGATGGCAAACATTTAGCAGCGGGCTCTTTTGGCCAGAGACCGCCACAAACTGGTCACCACTTTGGGTGGTTTTGGTCTTGATATACGAGTTGTTTCTATGGCGACAACGAAAGTCGAGATCGGATGGTCTTGCATAAAAGCGACCCGCCTTAAACGCAGTATCATTTAATCTTGTGCTGCTCTGTTTTTCAATATTTTTTGTAACAGCTCATTTGCCTCTTTTTTTTCATCTTTAGCCCTGTCTTTGACTTTATTATCCACTTTTAAATCCAATACAAGATTACAATACTTTTCTGCTTGTTGCCAATCTTGCATTTTCGCAAAAGCCTGTGCCAATTTCCAGTTTAGAACCAGTTCGTTGTAATGGTTATTGAATTCTTGTCCCTTATGAATGGAGGCGAGAATTTTTTTAAAATGATCGATCGCAAGAGGAAAATTTTCTTGTCTAAAAGCGGCTTCAGCCATTGGCCAGAGAAAAAAGCGACTGGGTATCTCATCATATC
>CAYNUX010000447.1:0-3573 GCA_964400115.1 uncultured Cytophagia bacterium | reverse complement strand
TTCCGATCTGTCGATGTGCGAACGCGGGGTTGAACCAAGTCCCGATTCATCGGGACTTGGTTCAACCCCGCGTTCGCACATCGACCTTCGCTTGCGCTCAGGTCGAGTGCAACGCTTATTCGTTAGCCAATGATTTGCCATGATTGAAATCCTTGGATTGCATTAAAATAATCGCCATGCACCCAGCATGGCGATAAACACGCCACCGTAGATGCCCGGGATGAGATAAAGCGGCAAACTATGCCAGCCGGAACCGGGGATATGTTTGGCAATCAACTTGCGAACGACTACCAGACTCAATATCACTCCTACAGCCATGAGCACGAGGGAGAGCACTGTCAATGTGGGATCGAGCCAAGATGGCGGCACGAAAAGTTTTGTTGTCTTGGCTATAATGCCGTGTGCTGTTGTCTCACCGACAGGATCGAACACTGCATATTGCCAGTAGGGAATGCGCGAGGTCATCTTGAGTAAGGCCTTAATGGAATGAGCCGCAGCCATGATCGGAATGAAGGCTATGCCAAATCGCAGCAAATATTCACCTATAAGAAGACGGCCACCGACGAGACGAAACATGGCGAAGGGAAGGAACCAGAGCAACGCGGGCAGCCCTACAAATAATGTCAGTGATTCCACGAGACCCGACCCCCATGTTCCCCCCGCGCCGAATGCTTGTTCAATGCTAACGGGCAACCACAGCAACAAGTCTTTGGTTACTGACCACTCTGTGAATACCTCGTAAATCACAAAACCGGACACAACAAGACAGAAAGCGACTTGTGCCGCGGTGAATGGGTTCAATTCCAACATGTCCTTGAACCAACGCCTCCGAAACCAACCGGGATTGGGGCGAGTCTCGAAACCGGGGTTGTTACGGTCGCAGGCTTTCAAACATTGACCGCAAAGAAGGCATTGTGTGTTGTCCTCCAGTTTTCCGGGGTAAAGTGCAACACCGCAACTGTGGCCCTGGAGCTTATATGCGGTTTTGTTCGATACGCATGATTTATCCTTGCAGGTTCGGCAGACAGATTTGTCCTTTACACCCCAGCCGAATGGGGCAAGCCGAGCGTAAAACCCAAGTAGATGACCCACGGGACAGACATGAGCGCAAAAAGTGTTACGAGAGAACAACAGACCAGAGGCAATAGCCGCAACAAAGAGAAACATCATATAGATCGCCATCCGAAAAGGAACACGATGGATGGCCAGTGTATGAATCCCAATAAACAAAATGAGGATGTAGAATGCGGTGATAACCCAACCGGATCGAAAAAAAACGGGAGGCTTGCGCCTCAGGCCTACCTTGGCGGCCAA
Source organism: uncultured Cytophagia bacterium (assembly GCA_964400115.1). Taxonomy (GTDB): domain Bacteria; phylum Zhuqueibacterota; class Zhuqueibacteria; order Residuimicrobiales; family Oceaniaggregativiventaceae; genus Oceaniaggregativivens. The sequence continues at coordinate 2,259 of CAYNUX010000447.1, read as the reverse complement.
GGTCGTCGCCAACTCCATCGGACACACCATACACCAGACCCTACCGAAAAAGACTGCTAACAGGATAATCAACGGCCACCAATATGACCAGACAATCAGGTTGGCTACATTTGTGTTTCGAAGCACTTTGGCATACGTCATGTCACCTGTGTTGGCAGCCAATCCGCCAATAATCAACAGAACGAAAACGCCAAGAGTGAGTATTTGCGCCCCAAGCGGAAACCATGTGAGTCTGAGCAATCGGGTTATTATATTTGGCATCTTGTGTGCTTCCTCTTTATGGCTAACATCAGTGTCACCTGCCAGCACCGCTTTATTCAAGTCATAAAGACAAACAAGCTTTTCAAATAGACTATATACTGAATAGTAGAAAGGCGGTGCTGGTCAGGTGAACACATAGGTTGGACGAATTGTTCTATGCTATCAAAGTTTGTACTTCTGTTGGTATTTTGCTAAGAATAATTTCTTTTAAATCAATTTTCTTACTTGCATTGTCGATATCAATACCGACGATATTCCCTTCGGCATCATAGTCCAAAACAATGCCCTCTGAAATTTCCTTGCTTTCAGAACTTGACTTGGAGGATAAATCGATATAAAGTGAATCAGTATCTTTATAATAGTTCAGTTTCATAATTTAAATCTCCTATCTGGAAATGCGTTATGTATCGTCTTTTTGTCGTTTAAAGTTACAACTCGAAGAATGCGTCCTTCGAGTTCCTCAACTACACCCCAAAATCGATAACGATTGTTTTCTTGGACCTCGACTCGTAATGGTCTCTCACAAACACAGATACACCATTCCTTTTTCAGGTACGGTCGTTTTCTCAAGACTTCATTTTCGAAATAATTTGTAAAAAAATATTCAGCCATATATTATAATACACATTTTAATTGAAAATAGAAATTTTCTTTTACCGTCGAACGAGTTAATCAATGGTTTTGCCTCAAATGGTACTTCAATCTTTATAGACCCGGATTCTATGTTAAATAAAAAACCTGTTGGAAATATCCCTCATAAATCATTAAATTTCATTGCCATAAAAATTTATCGATTTATATGAGAGGACACCCAACAGGTGAAAATAAAATATAAAACCAAAACAATGAAAGCAACGCCTTTTGGTGGGCTTTATGTCTTTACAGAATTTTTGCATCAAATTGGTTTTCATAAACGTTTCACTACTTGTTTTAAAAGATTACGAAAAGTTCGCCAGTACGCCCAGTCACCAATGGAATTGTCTCAAATAAAGCAAGTTATTTTAAAGATCACTCTGAATCACGGCAAAATGCCGAAAATTTTTACACTCATGTCGTTAACACAGAATGCGGGATATATTTGTTAGCTGCTTTACTATTTGATTTTAAGGTTTTTAGAGCTAATAATTCGTATCCGAGCACAGGGTAAGAAATCTATAACTTTTGATCCTAAATCCATGATAGATCAGGTTCTTGTTCTTTGAAAAAAGCATTCATTGCATCGACCAAGATAGAGAAGCAAGATTTATTTCTCAAACGAGCCGTTTGTCTTAGTGTTAATATGCGTTCAGTCCAGCAAAAGTCCGGGCGAATTTGACACGTGGACAAAGCCTGAATGGGTCCTGGTGAGGGTCATACCGGTGCGGACGAGTCATGCCAGGGATGACCGGCATTCGATTAGAACTCCAGTATCCCCTCGACCGCATCCTTGTGCACGATAAAATCCATCATTTTTAATTTGATATAATCCTCATGGTAAAAATAATAGCCCGGATTGGGTCCGTTTCGCGCACCAGAACCGGAATCCTTGATCAGGTACCAGTCCGCTCCATCTTTTTCCATGAATCCGACCACATGCACGCCGTGATCGTCGGTGGTCGAGTTATTGCTGAACCGGAATTGCCGGGCATTCTCATCGATATACTCCGAGGGGATATCGAAACTCGGCACCATGGCGACTTCTTTATAGGAATAGTATCCTGCTTCAGAGACATCTCCGCCAATGCCCACGGTGTAACCTTTGCGCAGCGCATTTTTCAATACCGCCATAAACGTATCCAGAGGCACATTGTAATACCGGTCGCTTTTCCACCAGTTATCCGGTACCGGATAGACCACATATTCATGATATGGCTTTTCCAGCAAAGACAGGAGATCGATATACTCGTCGAAATCGATATCGACCACATTATTAAAATACTGCACCGGGGTCATTTCTTTGCCGTCGATCGTAATCACCTGCGGCGGTGCTCCGATGTGCTTGTTCAATATCTTTTTGAT
>CAYNUX010000446.1:0-3575 GCA_964400115.1 uncultured Cytophagia bacterium | reverse complement strand
CCCATTTTGTTTCTATCTTTGGCCAAATTCCTGTTTTTCGGGCCCTATCTATTACCAGGAGCAGGGGAATGACAGTCGAGTCTGGTCATAAAAGATCTCTACACATAAAGAAATTCGGGACTTTTGGCGGGGTATTCACACCCAATGTGTTGACCATTTTGGGTGTGATCATGTTTTTGCGGCTGGGTTGGGTGGTTGGCAATGCCGGACTGGTAGGGGCCGTGGCGATCATTCTTTTGGCCAAGCTGGTTACCCTGTGCACAGGACTCTCTTTGTCCTCGATTACCACCAATACCAAAATCGGCGCTGGCGGTGCGTACTCTATTCTTTCCAAATTGCTGGGACTCGAAGCTGGCGGCAGTATCGGCATTCCCTTTTATATCGCTCAAACCTTGTGTGCTGCGCTCTATATTATCGGTTTTACCGAGGCCTGGCTACGGATTTTTCCCGGACATACGTCCATATTGATCTCATCCATCGCGTGGATCGGTCTGCTGACGGTTTCCTATATCAGCGCACATCTGGCCATTAAAGTTCAGTTTTTGATCATGACGATTTTGGGACTCTCACTGGTCTCCTTTTTTGCCACACCCGCAGTGCCAGTGGAAAACTCTCTTATGGTGGGCATGTTCGAGGATGCCTCTTTTTGGCAGGTCTTTGCCATCTTTTTTCCTGCTGTCACCGGCATCATGGCCGGTGCCAACATGTCCGGTGACTTGCAGAATCCAAGGCGTGCCATTTCCCTGGGGACAATGAGTGCTATCCTGGTCACGACAGTGATCTATATCGGCATCGCTTATCTGCTCAACCAAATCGCCACCCCTGAAGAACTGCGCAGTAACCAGATGATTATGGTGGACAAGGCGTTCTGGGGCCCTGCTGTCATTGCAGGAATGATGGGAGCCACTCTATCTTCTGCCCTGGGAGCCATGTTGGGTGCTCCCCGTATTTTGCAGGCCTTGTCAGAGCAGGACACGGTTCCCTTTTCCAGGATTTTCAAAGTCAAAACCACAAAGAATGAACCCCGTAATGCCATCATTCTAACAGGTATAACCATTGAGATCGCCCTGATTCTGGGTAATCTCGATTTTTTGGCTACCCTGATTACCATGTTTTTTCTGATTACCTATGGCATGCTGAATCTGGTTGTGTTTATACAGCAAAGTATGAAAATTATCAGTTTTCGTCCCACCTTTCGGGTTCCCCGGTATGTCTCCTTTTTTGGTGCGCTGGGGTGTATTTCCATTATGTTTTTGATCAATCCCCTATTCAGTATCGTGGCGATTATCGTGATCATCTCTTTGTATGTCTGGCTTGAACAGCGGGAACTGCAGCCAGAGTGGCAGGATATTCGCGGAGGATTGTTTCTGACCCTTGCAGAACGTGCGTCGCGCATTGCCATGCGTTTTCCCCGGCACCAGGTTACCTGGAAGCCTGATTTTGCTGTCCGGTTCGTTTACAGATCATCATTTCACCTATGAATTGGGGAAAGCATTTGCCTTGATGGGGGTCGTCATCATCACCTTGCAGTTTATCCTTTCTTCCAGACCTAAATGGCTGGACCGGGTATATGGTCTAGACATGCTCTTTTCTTTTCACAAAGCCATGGCTGTGTTAGCCGGTCTTTTGATTGTCAGTCATCCGATCTTGCTCGCTTTTGGATCCGGACATTTGGATTTGTTGTTTTCCTTATCGCAGCCCTGGTATATTCTGGTGGGCAAGGCTGGCTTGTTGCTGGCATTGATTCAGGTGTTGATCAGCCTCTTTAGAAAAAAAATCTCTCTTAAATTCGATAAATGGCGGCCCATTCATAATATCGCCGGCGGCATTGGCATCACACCGCTCATGGCCAATTTGCGTCATATGCGGGATACACAGACTGATAAAGAGATCCTGCTGATCTATGCCAATCACACGCAAAAGGACATTGTTTTTCGTAAAGAGCTGGATGAGATGGTTGCCGGACAGGTTCCGAAATTGAATGTCGTGCATATTCTCGATCATCCGGAAGAAGATTGGGACGGTGAAAAAGGGGTTGTGGATGAGGCATTTCTGAAACGAACCCTCACAGATTTTAAACAGTCATTTTATATCTGTACGCCTCCGCCAATGAGAACGGTTGTGCTCGATATTTTGAAAAAGAACGGGGTCAAAGCAAACCAAATCGTTCAAGAAGTATTTGAACTTTAAAGGCGAATCCGATGCGACGGAAAATTTTATCGTTTGTGATTGCCGCTCTTTATATCATGATCATTGCAAGTGGAATTCTTTTTGCCTATTATCGTTCGACGTTTTATCTCTTTTAAGCAGATGAATAAACGATGGGAGGCGATTTTCATTGTCTAAAAGAATGCAACTATTGGGGATGGTGTTGCTTGTTGTGTCGGCACAGGCACAGATGACAACATTTCAGGTCGATACTACCCGCAATAATCTCGTACAATTTCATGCTGATGTGACGATCGGGAGTTTTACTGCCACGACCTCCAAAATAGAGGGGCAGGTGAGGTGGGAGGAACCCGATACGCTGGCCACAAGTGAGGTAAATTTCAGGGTGGATCTGGCCTCATTCGACACCGGAATCGGGCTGCGCAATACCCACATGCGGGAAAAGGTTCTGGAAACCGAGCAATATCCCTATGCCGAATATATCGGTTCGCTGCCTGCACCCAATGTTCTATGCTCTCTGCCCCATGCTCTCTCATCCGGTGTAGGGGTGTATTTCGCAACTCACATTGACGTCATCCCCGACCTGGTGTAAAGCTTGTTTCCATCCTTTGCGATCCAGCTTGGGGGGGATGATCACGATGGCTGACAGGGTAAAGAGGGGAGTGCCACTCATAGGAGCCGGTGCCATAAAGGTATCCATAGATTCGATATTGATACCCTGTAGCGCCAGATAGTGGGTGATATGGTGAATAATTCCTTCATGGTCTGCGCCATAGACCTTTAGCTGATAGGGCAGCCATCCTGCATAGCTGTCTCTGGTTCCGCTGGTGGTTTCCTTGATCACCACGCTCAGCCCTTGTTTATCCAGTCCGTTCAGTGCCTGACTCAGAGAAGATGATTTTACTTGCGGCAGACTCAAAAGCAGGATTGCGGCAAATTCTCCGCCCAGATGGGCCATTTTGCTCGCTTCTACATTGGCCTGGTATTGCAAAAGGAGTTCTGTGATTTCATCAACGAGGCCGATACGGTCGGAACCGGTCAGGGTGACTACCAAATGTGTGCGCATATTCTCCCTCACGAATAAAGGCTGTCAAGGTTGATTTATCCCTTATTATCATTGTTGTCAAAAATAAAAATGAATTGGATCTCGGTGCCATTCTTTGCGATTTTGCGCGAGTATTATCAGCGACTTTTTTCTTTCTGACAAGCGTTGTTTATTATAACTCTTTATTTTATCAAACACAAAATAAATATCAAAAATTCATAAATCGCTTGTTTAATATATCCATAATTATATATTTATTGTATACAAATATTCTTTTAAACATATGCAATATTCTGATTTAAATTTTTTTGAGAGATAACCCGGAGGAAAAATGAAGTACGACTATTTTCATCGCGTGGCA
>CAYNUX010000445.1:0-3578 GCA_964400115.1 uncultured Cytophagia bacterium | reverse complement strand
ACGGGCTGGTTATCTCAAAACCCCTATACTATACACGCAGAGAAACACCCCATTTCCCTGCAAGACCATGGCAATCCCGTTCGATATCGCAATATTTGGGTACGCGAACTTTTTGACCCGGCTGATAAGATTATCGAAAAGCCTTCCTACAAACTCGCCGATGATCTTTTGAAAAAATATGCAGGACGTTATGGTGATGCAGAAGGAACTGTAGAAATTCGCGTCAGCGATGGACACCTGGAAGCAAATGTCTATGGTGTGCGAACACTCTTGTTTTATGCCGAATCAGAAACCGAATTTTATTCGCGCAAAGTGGATATCACTTTGAATTTTCAACTGGATGCTGCAAACAATGTCTCGGGATGTATCGTTTCAGTCGCATCCAGTCCGAGTGAACTGAACAAGATCGACTAGATCCAAATCTGAAAATAAAAAGAGCCCCCCGGAGAATGTCAAAGCTTCGGGGAGGTCTTTTATTCGGGGTCAAAAATTTCTCCCCAACAGGCTCACGGATCTTTAGCTGAAAAAAAAGGGATGAAACGTTTCCAAAGCAGTGTTATTCCCATCAACCAGAGGGATAATAACTACCGGTTTAAAAAAGAGCCGCATTACGTCAAGTGATCTGACCCTTTATTCTGCCCCTTGTTTGACTCACCTGATCGAGCACGTTTGTATTTAATTGGTATATAAGTGATGGTTTATAGAATAAAAAAGCATTTTAATCCAAATCGTCCGTTTGCGCCATCCCGTTCACCCATTTTCTATGGGTGGTTTATTCTCATAGCAAGCACCCTGGGACTATTGCTCAGCGCACCCGGCCAAACCATAGGTGTATCTGTCTTTACAGATTATTTGATCGAGGACCTAAAGCTGAGCCGATTTCATTTCAGCCTGGCTTATACCATGGGTACAATCATGAGCGCCTTGCTCATCAACCGTGCAGGACGCTTGATGGATCGATATGGTTCGAGATTTATCGCCGTCGTGACAGTTTTTAGCCTCGGCATGATCTTGCTCTATATGAGCCAAATCGATCATATCACCTCCTGGTTCGCACCTCTTAATGGCACGATCTCGACCATGATCTTTTTGATTGTTGGATTTCTCTTTATGAGATTTCTAGGCCAGGGAGTCCTGACCATGGCCAGCAAGGTCATGCTCATGAATTGGTTTGATGAAAAACGTGGCTTTGTAAACAGTCTCATGGGAACATTTTTCAGCCCGCTCTTTTCTCTATCGCCGTTGTTTTTTGCCTGGCTTATAGGTCTATTCGGCTGGCAAAACGCCTGGTTATCCATGGGCATCGTTTTATCTACTGTAATGAGTATTGTGATCTGGTCCCTTTTCAGGGATACACCGGAAGCATGTGGTTTGTTACCAGATGGCAAACCGCACAGCGATCCTCATAAAACCCGGCTAAACCAGGAAAAGAGCTGGACTATCGATGAGGCAAAACAGACGTGGACGTTTTGGATGTTCAACCTTAGCCTTGCCATGTTTTCTCTTTATATTACTGCAGTTACGTTCCATGTGGTTTCCATATTTGAGGTCGCCGGCTGGGAACGGGAAAAAGCGATATCGATCTTTTTTCCGACTTCTATACTCGCTGTGATCCTTAATTTAATCGCGGGGTATCTCAGTGACAAGCCCTATTTTAAAGCAAATTTAAAATGGTTTAACCTGTTCTTTCTGCTGGGACTTTTAACAAGCGCCATAGGCGTTTTAGCATTAAAAGACAGTACAGGGTATTGGCTCATTATCATCGGCAACAGTATGGCCAGCGGAATGTTTGCCTTGTTATCCACTATATCGTGGCCGCGTTATTTTGGACGAAAATTTTTAGGAGGTATAACCGGCTATAATGTATCCTGGATGGTCTTTTTCAGTGCAATTGGTCCTTCTTTGTTTGGCTGGTCATATGATGTTACAGGTAATTATTTTGGGGCAACGGTGGTGTGTCTTGTTTTCTTGACCGGGCTTTTTGCCGGAAATCTAAAGGCAAACAAACCCATTTATCCCGAAAACGAATAAACAAAAAAATTGGAGCAAGTCGTGAACGCGTTATTTACTGGTGTAATGAAAACGGTTTCCCGGGGCGCAGGAGTGCTGCGCCTGCCGGAAAATACTTTTAAAAGAACCTCTGACGATGTTTATGTTCCATTTGATATGGTTCGTAAATTTCGACTGAGTGAGGGAGCAACAATTACAGGAGAGATCGAAACATCTGAACGGGGGCGCATTTTAAAAAGAATCGACTCTGTTTGTGGAATGGATCCTCAGGAGTTTAGAGATCGCCCCGATTTTCGACGACTCACCGCCATCGATCCAAAAGAACGATTCGATTTTTCCAACAGTCAACAACAGGCCATGCGGATCCTTGATATTGTAGCTCCTATTGGCAAAGGAACTCGCGGATTGATCGTTTCCCCTCCCAAAGCAGGCAAAACGACTCTACTAAAACAGCTAGCGCTCTCTATCAGTCAGGCAGCCCCAGAGACACGGATTATTGTCTTGCTTGTGGATGAGCGTCCTGAAGAAGTGACCGATTTTCAACGAAGTACCAAAGCCGAAGTATTGGCCAGTTCGAGCGACGAATCGGTTCAGCTACACACCATGCTGTCAGAGATAACATTGGCACAATTGCGAACTGAACTAGAGTGTGGTCATGATGTCGTCGTTTTGGTCGATAGCCTTACCAGAATGGGCCGTGCATTCAATCTCAAAGGCTCAGGTACAGGCAAAATACTCTCCGGAGGAGTAGAAGCGGGTGCCATGGATATCCCCCGTCGCTTTTTCGGATCTGCACGGAATATCGAAAATGGCGGATCCATAACGATTTTGGCTACCGCTCTGGTGGAAACCGGCTCACGTATGGATGAATTGATCTTTGAAGAGTTTAAAGGAACAGGGAATAGTGAACTCGTATTGGACAGGGAACTGGCCGAGTCGCGTCTGTTTCCTGCGATCCGTTTCAATGCCTCGGGGACCCGAAAAGAAGAAAATCTTTTTCTTAAAGAACAATACCAGGCAATACAATTACTCAGACGAGTTTTAGCAAAGCAAACACCCACAGAGTCGATTAAATTTTTACTAAAACTGACCGAAAAATTTCCCGAGAATGACAAAGCCTTGGCTTATCTCTCTCAGGTCACGACTGAGCAAGACCTCTCAAATATGCTATCGTCATAGGTTATTATTTACTGTCTGATGATCTTTAATGTTTTTATTTCAAAGGGAGCAAAATCCAGAGATACACTATTGTCCCTGATTGTCAATGATTTCTCATTCTCTTCCAAAAGATTGGTTTCGGTGACACCGGCGTAGGGTTCCGAAAGAAGCAAAGTGGCATGCTGCCGTTGACCCACGGGCTCATAAAGCCTTAAAACCAAGTCCTGACTCTCCTGTGCTTGTTTGCAAACTTGCACCACAATCTTGTCGGTATCCAAATGAGCTGGAAACTTGATTTCTGATTTCATTCGGCCATCCAAACGTATCGGGGACTGATTGAGTTGTAAAGCTTCCGCCAGAATTCTGGTGTCGAACGGATGAGGGTGCGGGAACAGCGCATAAGTAAATTC
>CAYNUX010000444.1:0-3600 GCA_964400115.1 uncultured Cytophagia bacterium | reverse complement strand
GCTCGTACAGATAATCAGCCACGAAGAGATCGGCTCATGGATAATTACCGCGCCTCCTATCGCTCTCAACATAAAGCCCGAAGCAATTATGAGCACATCTACGATCATTACTCTCTTTAGTCCAATAGAGTAAGACATGGTCATCACAAAATAAATAGACAAGATCATAAAAAACGACCAATCCAATCGCGCACTGATGATGAGGCTGGAGAGAAATAAAATTGCAGCCATGGCAATCGCCATAGACACAGGGATTCGACCCGCAGCAATGGGTCGATGACGCTTTTTGGGATGTAATCGATCCTTTTCTAGATCTATCACATCATTGATGAGATAGCCGGCACTGGATAACATGCAAAAAAGAACAAATGCGGCAATAGCCAATAGCAGATAATTTTTGTTAAACACATCCTCAGCAAAAACCACACCTGCAAAGACAAGAATATTTTTTGTCCATTGTTTCGGACGAAGAGCCAGCATGACATCCTTGGCAACCATCAAATACCCTTTATTTTATATAGATCAACTTTTTGTTTTTTTCAAAACCAGCGACACTTAAGTGATAGGTATACACCCCGGTGGGTAAAAGATTCCCCTGGTCATCACGGCCATCCCAGACATAATAGTGCTCACCTGCATTCACGTTATGATTTACGAGCGAACGCACCTTTTGGCCGGTAGAATTATAGATATCAAGACTCGCATAACCGGTACGGGGAATCATAAAACCGATCACGGTTGTCGGGTTAAACGGATTAGGATAATTTTGAAATAGCGCATACTCGGGTAATGCTTTTTTTTCATCGACTTGTGTGGGACTAGTTTGAATAAACCAGATCCTTGAAATGGATTTTTCATCAGCCATCACACGTCCCTTGAGGTAAAAATGGCCGGGCAACTCGTTGCCAAGAGTTAAATTCATAAAAGCTTGTGTCTCTGAAGAAACAATCTGATCATCGATCATCCAGCAATAACTCAAAGAATCGCCATCAGGATCGATCGCTTGCAATTCAAACAAAATCACCTCTCCATACATCCCATATATGAGCGAATCTTCTGGAACAACTTTTAAGAGTTTAGGTGCATGATCATTTTTTAAAACCTTTAAATGCATATTCGCAATACTTTTTGCGCCGTGATCATCCTCAAGGGTTAAATTGAAACTATAGTCGCCCACCATTAACAGATGCGCAGGCCAAAGCAAAAGAAAGTGATTTTCCGATTCTGCAACCAGGCTCATTCCCGGGGGTAGCTGGTCAGGCACAAGCGTTACAAAATGAGAATCCGGATCAAACACGCGCATTTCCCACATCAAATCGCTGTCATCCCAAACTGTGGTATCCTTCCTGCCCATAAATCGTGGAGCATGGTTGATCTTTAAAATGGCCTCAAATCTCACTTGTTGCTCTTTTGCTTCTCCTGTCCAGGCCCTTGCGAGCTGTAAAGAATCTTTGGGGCCCAACTGCCAGTAAGCTTTCGCGAGTCCCAGTGTATCCGTGATAACCTGAGCAGGATCGATTTTTCCCTCTCCATTCAGGCACTCAAAAAATACAGTCTTGCCGGAAATGGGAACTTTTTCCCCATTGAGAACCTGCACTGTCAGGGGCTTGGGTAAAACCGTGTCAGGGTCACCGGTTTGTTGATTTCCACTGATCATAACCATTTCCCTAATGCGATCATCGAAAATCCGTATCCGGTATACCATTTCAATCTCTGGATCTTTTAATGATGCAGAGACAACAATGGTGTCTTGCACATTTTCCTCTATGAAAATTCGCATCCTGGCAATACCTGTCGAATCACTCACCTGGCAAAAAGAATCCAATAAAGCTGCCTTGCCTGAGACAATATTGAAAAACACGTCAAATCCGGGTAACCCCTTCTTTTGCTCATCGACCAATCTCACAGCAAAGGGTTCGGATAATTCTCTTGATTTCCGCCCAACAGGATGAGGGTCCGATAATAAAATAAAACCAAACGGCATACCAGCCAAAGCCCGGGCGCGAAACTGCACTATTTGCTCGAAATTCAAACTTAATGTTAGTACAACCTCACCAAGTTCGTGTCTTAGAGGCCAGGCCCATCTGGCGATGCCTGTCGAATCCGTAAGTCCCGTTTGCAAAAACATGGTTTTTCCAGACGGCATTTTAATATGGGGTGTCAGGGCGATGTCAGGCACCCCGTTTGCAAAAGAATCAATGACCGCAACCATAACGAGTTTGTCCAATGTGCGATTGATCAGGCCTTGTTGGTTATCACCACTGATTTTACGCAACTCTGCCGCTGGGCCGGGTATAAACTTTATCGAAAAATCTTTAACGGGTTGGGACTCTATTTGAGAGTATACACGATATGTTTTTGCGACTGTCGTGGAAAACTGTGCATAGGCATGCCCCGAAGAATCGCTCCGGACGGTAGAGGGAAAAACAAGAGAGGGATCCGAACTCGTGAGATTGACTGTCTTTGGACCGACAGGATTGTTCCAGGCATCCTTGAGCACAATTGTGGCCTGGAGTTTATCACGGCCATTCGCGATCACCGGCCCGGTCATCACGACCGGTGAATTCTCAGGATCAACCTCTCCGGAAATCAGACGTGCTCTAATAGTGATGGGTGAGTTGACCAATGGACTCTCGTTATAGTACGATAAAGCTTGAATAGAAACAGGGCCAGCGTTTGTTCCCATATCCACATAGATCTCAGCTCTGCCGAGGCTATCGGTCAACACGATTTTATGCTTTTCTCCCCCAAAAGTCGCATCGCCTGAGGCAATTTGAAACTCGACGGGGTGAGAATCGATAGACATGCCCAGTGAATCAGTAACAGCTATGATTATCGGTGCAAGACATTGTGATTCCGGGCCAGCCACAAGGTTATTCGCTTGAACAACCATTAATTTATGGGGACTGACATAATCCACTTTGGCGTGTACCAGAATCGGCGAATTCAAAAGCCGCAAAGCCGTAATGCGCAGAGTCTGCGTCTGATCGCCGTCTCTATCGGGCTGCCAACGGCAACTGGCTTTTCCGTTGCTATCGCTTACGACTTTGACACTATCAGCCATGCCACTTAGGAGTCCTTTACTATCAGGTAATGAAAAGGTGACCAAATAGTTCGGGACAGGTTCTTGTTGATCATCCAGTATTTGAACTGTCAAGGGTCCAATGGTCTCTCCTGGTTTTATCTGGATCTCATTTTCTAAAGAGAGACCGTTCAAGAATCCAGCTCTGGGATAGGCAGCAAAAGCCAATCCTTGCGAAAAAATTTGCGGATTTTTAAATACAGAGACATGCACTCTAAACCATTTTCCAGAGACCGGTCCGAGCACCCAGGGCACGGCCACGATTCCGTTCGATGCTGACGCCACCACGAGTGATGTCGTACCACCGATGGAGCCGTTTTTATCATCCAGACTGAATAAAACTTTAATACCGGGTACAGGATTGTCATAACGATCGAGAGCGATGAGGCGTAATGGATCTTCCAACAACTGTCCTGCCTGGCCCGAACGCAACGAGTCACCCACCCACAATAGCTTTTTTACAGGTAAAGGCTCGGCTTGTGCATAGATTTCAAGTGGGGCATTTGACACTGGAATAT
>CAYNUX010000443.1:0-3607 GCA_964400115.1 uncultured Cytophagia bacterium | reverse complement strand
AAGGGCGATGTCATCGATTATTATACCGAGATAGCAGAGACTATGCTGCCTTATCTCAAAGACAGACCTGTCAGTATGCATCGTTTTCCGGATGGGATTGATGGAAAAGATTTTTATCAAAAAGAACGACCAGATTATTTCCCGGATTGGATACCGGGTATCGACGTAAAACTGCGCAAAGGCGGAAAGAGCAACATGGTCCTGTGCAATTCCACGGCGACACTGGTTTATCTCGCTGATCAGGCCAATCTCGTATTTCATGTCTGGCTCAGCCTACAGGATCGTCTGAACGAGCCCGACCGTATCGTTTTTGATCTTGATCCGTCTGATGGTGATATCAAAGAGGGGCGTCGTGCTGCATTGGTTGTACATGATTTTTTCAAGGCAATAGGGCTGGCAACACTTGTCATGACCAGCGGCTCCAGAGGCTACCATGTTCACATTCCCATTCGTCGCGGTCACGAGTTTGATGAGGTCCGAAAACAAGCCCAGCGCGCAGCAGCTCTGATGGCGAAACAGCATGCAGATCTTTTGACCACAGAACAGCGGAAAGAAAAACGGGGAAAGAAAATTTTTGTCGATACTGCTCGTAATGCCTTTGGTCAGACATCCATTGTCCCCTATTCTTTACGAGCCAGGCCAGGCGCTCCGGTGGCCACACCCCTGGAATGGCAAGAGCTGCAGGCAAAGAGGATCGAGCCGCAGGAATATACTCTGAAAACGATCCAAAAGCGCCTCTCGCAAAAAAAAGATCCCTGGCAAAACGCTGAACTGCAATCAATGAAAAAATTGCAAAAAGGGCTGGATGAATTAAAAGACTGATATTATTTGCGGTATACACATTGACCTGCCAGCCAGGTTTCCATGACCTCCAAAGACTCGCCGGAGCGTTGAAAGCGAATGATATCGGCCCGTTGGCCGGGCGCAAAACTCTCACGATCCATCAGTTCATACAATTTGGCGATATTTTTACTGGCCATATGAAACGCATCCTGCCAGCTACAACCACTCATCGTGACCATTTTTGCAACATTTGCTGACAAAGGCAGAGCGGCCCCAAACAATACTTGCTGTACCGGATCATGCAATTTTCCCTCCGGGGACAATTCCACATTCACTCCATCGATCTTATAATTACCGGGAGGCATACCGGCATGGGGCTGCACATCGGAAACCAGAACGAGCCGATGGGGCCCCTTGACCTTATAAAAGACTTTTACCTGTTCTGGTGTAAGATGAAATCCATCCACAATCAGACTCGCCCATAACCGATCATCAGCTAATTGCGGCCACAGGGGGTTGTGATGACGGTGTATCGTATTGGCACAGCCATTGCCCAAGTGGGTGGCAATCGCAGCACCGGAATCAACAGCTTTCCTGATGGTCTCAGCATCGGCGTTATGGTGACCCAAACCGATCACAATACCTTGTTTGGAGCATTGGATAATGCATTCCAGGCTACCCGGCAATTCGGGTGCGAGGGTCAAGTGCCGGATAATGCCATTGGCTATTGTATTCCACTCTTGTACTTTATCCCAGGCAGGACGTTGAAGCCACTCTTTCCTGTGTGCGCCCCGATAGCCATCTTGCGGGGAGATAAAAGGGCCTTCGATATGAAGACCGATTATAGATTGATGCAAAGGTTTCTTTTTTACTGCCTCAGCAAACAAATGGAGATTTTTTTTCATTGGCTCGGGATCACAAGTATAAATGGTAGGCAAATATCCGGTAACCCCTTCCTTCCAAAGTGCCCGGGTGGCATGGTCGATCCCTTCCAGAGTCAGATCACTATCTTTGAATCCGACACCTGCAAAACCGTTGACCTGATTGTCGATCAATCCCGGACCGATAAACAACATGTCCTCCGTGCGACTAATCGGAGTGATTTTTGATATCTGGTCATTGGTGATCTCGACCTCTATGGGTTCTCCCGACCCATAATGAAGCCCCTGTATACGTGAAATCTCTGAACCACTCATAAAGTTCCTCAATTCAAATATTCAAGTCGTTTTTGTATTTCACGACCACTCATCATGTCAGCTCCCGGAACAAAACGTTTGACAAGATCCGGTGCCTGTTTCGGATCCACCAATGAGAGTCGAATAGCGTGTTTCAGGGGAAGAAAATAATCGTCAGGCTTGACCCGAAACCGGGATTCACATTTAGGATGAGGCAAAGCGTAATCGATGAGTCCGGTCATAGCCAAAAAGATTCCAAGATAATGGCGATAAATGCCCACATTATTGGGAGTCCAAAAATCCTTGGCCAGCGCTTGCAAATCCTGTTCAAGAGCCAGAGCACAGGGTTTTCTTGCTTGCACAAAATCTCGCCACAGCTTAAAGAGTCTGGGACTCGATTGGGAGGCCCCCAGGAGATAGCCAAATTTATCGATATATTTGCCATACCTCGCGAGACTGATAAACCAATCATTTCCTGTGGAAAATTGTATGCGATCCGGTGCCACAGTTTCGACAATGCGGATTCGTACCATGTCATCGCAATAATCATATTGGCATTGATAATAAGGCTTTTGGGTAATCAAAGCACTTTTATATTCCTGTATCTCTACCGTTTCTTCGAGAATTGCAGCGATCTCCTGAGTGGTAAAATTCGAACCAAATCCCTTGATACCGATATCGAGTTCAAAAAAGACCAGTCCGAAATCGGTAAATTGACCGATAACGCGTCCCATTTCCCGATAGGTTTTAACTTTTGTCTCTGGGTCTGCCTCATAGAGCCGGTGATCTGGAACAGGCATATATCGAATTCGATTGGTGAGTCCTCTCTCTCGTAACCCGGCATCGATCTCTTTGATCTGGTCATACAAGGCAGAAGCGATCCCGGAGGTCGGTACATCAAAGGGATTTGTGTTCAAACCGGCTACGACCAGTGGTCGATCTGGGGTTAGCCCAACTTTATATTTTTCCGACCATTCTGCCGTTTTCCAGATCAACTTTTTGGTCAATGGCCAGCCATTATAAATCGCCCAGGTGGTGTCCACATTGGTAGCGGGAACGCTGCCAGTCTGGACGGTCTCTTTGACCAGGCGTTCATAGCTGGTCCAGTCAAACGAATCATCCGGTTTCCACGGACCATAGAGAGCTGTCGTCGCCAGGATCTCTTTGTTGCATTGACGGTCATAAACATCATCGAGCGTAATTTTTCGGCGATTTAACAACGTAGGCAGAGCAAAGTGTGCAGTTTCCATCATTGCGTTCTCGTATTTATTATTAGCATACACTCTGGTATCGATTTATATTAGCACACGTTTCGATCAGCGACGGGCTATATCGGCAAAGAAAGATTTTTTCCCGAACCAAAGGTGCTAAAATGTTTGGAAAGAATGGATCCATTTCTATCCATTCAACTTTTAAGGCGGACAAGATATTTCCCAAAAACCGAGTTCCGAAATGATATCACCAGGTCCGTTCCAGGGGATGAGCTTTAGTATTGAAAATGACTTTGTCAAAACCCAGAATTTCCGGAGAGGCAAACGTCAAATAAAGATATTTCAGGGTTTCGGCCAGAAAAAAACTTTGCATACTGTTTTCTTTTTCTTTGCTTACGACATCGGACGAAGCTGCAAATCCCGCTTCAGTCTTGCAAT
>CAYNUX010000442.1:0-3619 GCA_964400115.1 uncultured Cytophagia bacterium | reverse complement strand
GGCCCCCGGCCCGGCCGGCGGAGCGGAATTGATCACCTGGCACTCATAGCCTTTGCTCGGCCAGCCTTCTTCCTGGTACTCGGTATGGATATAGATCCCCGAGTTGGACCCCGGCTCGGTCATGACATCGGCCTTGAGTTCGAAATTTTTAAAATCCCCATTTTCGACCTCGCCCACATAAAAGAGATGGCTGCGTTTGCCGTGCACCACGATTTTTCCATCCTGTACGGAAAACGTGTCCTTGTTCTCACTGGCTTTCCAGCCATCCAGACTCTTGCCGTCGAACAATGAAATCCATTCGTTCCCCTGCGACTGGCTGCTCTGACACCCCATTCCCATTATCATGAACACCAGTACAATGATCAAAGCCAGATACGGTCTCATCGCCAATTCCTTTCTCGTTTTTCAGAGTTTTGATGATTTGTTGCAAACTTAAATTAAATGTTTTGATCAAATAATCAAGCTTTATCCTGATTAGAGAGATTCTTGTTGTTATTTACCGCTGTTTTTTGTTCTTTTATGGAATGCATCGGAATGAATTTACCACCTCTACCAGAGGATTTTATGTTACTAGGCGTCATGATGGGGTTTGCTGCGGCCACCGCCCAAAGTACTTCTTATCTTTTTAGCAAACGCTACTCAACACGTTTTCCTGGCCGCAGTCTTAACCTTTTAGCTCTGTCGCATATCTGGATGGGCGGCTTTGCCTTTTTCGGTTTTTTTTTGCTGCTTCCTGACCAATGGCCTGACTGGAACCAATTAGCTGTTCCTCTGGCTGCAGCGGTCGGATTTTATTTGATGGGACAATTTTCCCTTTTTCTTGCTTTGCAGACATCCGATGCATCGAGGGTTTCACCGTTGCTCGGTCTGAAAATACTCATTTTGGTCGTCATTGGGCTTTTGATTCGAGATCAGAGTTTTACTTTTTGGCAATTCGTGGCAGTCTTTTTTAGCCTCACTGCTGCCTGGCTCCTTTCCGAAACCGGAGGACGGCTGGTTCCCGTGGCCTGGCTATGGATTCTTTTGGCTTGTCTCAATTATTCCATCGCCGACATCAGTATCCGAACTGTTGTGCTGGAATTCGATTATTTGGGGCTGGCACATGCTTCAATGTTTTCTGCCTGTCTCTCTTTTTTGATTTGCGGAATGATTGGATTACTCCTCACGCTGTTTATACCAAGACCTCAAAAAGGAGAGTGGCGAATCGCTTTCCCGTTTGCTGTTACGTGGTTTTTGGCCATGTTCTTTTTATATTCCTGTTTCGGGTCTATTGGTGTGGTCTTTGGCAATATTGTACAGTCCAGCCGAGGTGTGATATCCATTGTGATGGGCTCTGTCGTCTCCAATCTTGGATTTGTGCATATCGAAACCAATACTGGCCAACGGATTTTTCTGCTGAGATTGAGTGCCGGTTTGCTCATGTTTGGCGCCATTGTGCTATTCTACTGGCAAAATATCGGGTAAATCAGGTTGCTGTTTTTTTTTTGACACTTGGCCTGCAAAGGTCAAGTGTTTTATTTTAAGCATAATTTCTTATATTATAAAACAGAGCCGGGAGCGTCTGAGAAATGAAAAAAGTAGGAGCCCACGTCAGTATCGCAGGTGGAGTGGAAAATGCACCTCTCAATGCCCGCGGAATCGGTGCGACTGCATTCGGTATGTTTACT
Source organism: uncultured Cytophagia bacterium (assembly GCA_964400115.1). GTDB lineage: Bacteria > Zhuqueibacterota > Zhuqueibacteria > Residuimicrobiales > Oceaniaggregativiventaceae > Oceaniaggregativivens. The sequence continues at coordinate 1,952 of CAYNUX010000442.1, read as the reverse complement.
AAAAATCAACGGCGCTGGAAAGCGCCTGGACTGAAGGAAGAATCGATTCTGGCATTCCGGGAGAACTGCAAGAGATATGATTTTAATCCGGATGATGTTTTGGTCCATGACAGTTATCTGATCAATCTCGGCCATCCCGAACGAAATGGACTGGAAAGGTCGCGACAGGCGTTTCTCGATGAAATGATTCGTTGTGAGCAGCTGGGGCTGACCAAACTCAATTTTCATCCCGGTAGTCATTTAGGACAAATCAATGAAAAAGATTGTCTGGCTCGCATTGCCGAGTCTATAAACCTGGCCTTGCAGCAAACCGAATTCGTCAAAGCCGTAATCGAAAACACGGCCGGTCAGGGCAACAATGTGGGATACCGGTTTGAGCATCTGGCAGATATTATCGAGCAGGTCGAAAACAAAGAACGTGTGGGGGTTTGTCTGGATACCTGCCACACCTATGCTGCAGGGTACAACATCTCTGACGTACAAGGCTTTGAGGAAACCTTGTCAGCGTTTGACCGTATCGTAGGGTATACCTATCTATCCGGTATGCATCTCAATGACTGCAAATCCGATTTTGCCAGCCGCGTCGACCGCCATGCTCCACTCGGAGACGGAACACTCGGGACAATGGTGTTCAAGTTGATTATGCAGGACCCACGGTTCGAATCGATACCTCTCATCCTTGAAACACCGGCTCCGGAACGATGGCCTCAAGAGATTAAAATGCTGGTTGATTTTGAACTTTAATCAGGCAGAATGTGTATGACTGACAACCAAACCCCCAATTCGATTCTCGGCACACTCATCCGGTGAGGTTTTGGTCGCGTTTTCAGACGGTATTACAGAGGCCAGAAACCGGGATGGGAATTTTTTTGGTGAGGAACGGTTATATCCATTATTAAAAAATTTCGAAAAACAGTCGTCAGAGATGATCGGACAAAAAATTATCGATTCGGTGCAAAAATTTGTTGGAGATTTTAGTCTCTATGATGATCTCTCGCTGGTTGTGATGAAAAAGCTATAAATAATATCGCTATGATCAATTGTTAAAAGGAATACGATTTGAAAGAGTACGCCAGACCGGATTTATCAAAAATCGATACCCTGTTTTGGGATAACGATGGTATTCTTGTAGATACAGAATATCTCTATTTTGAAGCGTTACGAGAGGTTCTTAGACATTATTCCTATGAATTAAGTCTTGAGGATTTTATCCACCACTCTCTTGGGACAGGAAAAAGCATTTTTCAGATGCTTCTCGAAAAAGGCTCTATCGATGCAGAATGGAAAGAATTACAAAAGCATCGAGACGAGCTTTATGTGCAGCGGCTGTTACAGGGGATTTCACCAATGAGTGGAGTTCGGGAAACGCTTGAACAACTTGTTCAATATTATCGTATGGCCATTGTGACCAGCAGCAAGCGCATGACTTTCGACCTCATTCACGCCAATACCGCCTTGCTACCGTTTTTCGATTTTGTTCTGACCAGCGATGACATTACAGAAACCAAGCCCTCGCCCGAACCTTATCTTAAAGCTGCGGAAAAGGCCGGTCGTTCGCCCGGCCAATGCCTGGTTATCGAGGATTCGCCCAGAGGCGCCCTGGCAGCCGAGCGCGCCGGAATGGTCTGTGCGATTCTGCCTACTCGGATGACCGATGGACTGGATTTTCCGGAAAGCAGTATACGGTTGCAGAAAATCGAGGATTCGATCGAGTTGTTGTCAGTTCCTGATGAATTCAATCACTAAACCGGGAGGTCTATGAAAACCGATACCTGGCTGGCTGCTGAACTTTATGAAAAGCCTTACAGAGAATTGCAGTCTGGATCTGACAAAACCCGTTTCATGCTCGAAACCCTTCACTTGCTCCAGCAGGCCGCAAGTGAAGGGTGGCATGATGATGAACTGGCCCAGATTCTAAAGGTGGATAGCGGCCATATTGATGTTATTAAACA
>CAYNUX010000441.1:0-3633 GCA_964400115.1 uncultured Cytophagia bacterium | reverse complement strand
CCTGGTTGGGATATGCCCTGTGCAAGGCATTGTGGGCCTTTGAACCGGGGTACCGGGATTCAATGATCACCGGGGACGAGACCTTTCCGGAGCTCGATGAAGAACGCGTTTGTATGTTACAACTCTTGAATCTGTATGAAAAATCCAAAAAAGATACCGGGCTCCTCTTACCCTCGATCGAGCTGGCACTAGAGGCCGCACACAAGGGATTCCTGGACGAATTTATACTTTACGAGATTTTGCTCAGACAAAAACCGATTTTGGGCATGGTACTCACCCTGGATATTTGCAAAAACATCATCCGCTATGTCAGAGAAATGCATACCATCCCGTCTTTAGAGCTCGCTCCTCCTGATTCAATCCGATCAAAACCCGATTCGCAATATCAGTCGAGACGGGGATAGTGAGAGACAGAGTGACCAGACGTCTGACATCCTGAAAGGATCCAGTTCGTAGTGCTGCTTTAGGCAGTGAGACCCTATGCAATTCAATACGATCCTCGGCATGATCACCCCAGACGACCTGAAAGGTGTCTCTCCACCTTTCAGGTCTTGGCCTAAAGGACCGCATCACTATCAAATCCACACGCAAATCTCTTTTATCTGCAAATTTATGACCCCAACATTCCATTTGAGAGTGATACCTCCAACCGCCTCTCCCGAGACCTGGCAGGTGAAAAAACACCTGCCAGGTCAGAACATCCACTGCAGCCGGAACAGGGTATCGGTTTGGGTGGGAGCTGATTTTTTTGAGGTGCGTGGTTGATTTATTCGAGTCGGTTATGCTTAATTTGGGTTATCCTTTGAGGGGAAGGCGGGTGATGAGGTTCGGGTAAACATGGATACGGTCTGTTCATCGCGGACTGTTACGAGTCACCAAACCTCATTCCTGCGTCCCATGTTGCTGCAGTAGAGTAACGGAGCGTCATTCCTGCGAAAGCGGGTTGTTGCAGAATAGGTCAAGACCATTTGCAATATCGCATCAGGCCATTCGCCAGAAAGGGTTCTATGGAATGGCGTGCTTTTACCCACGATTATCGCTCCAAGCCCCAAAGGGGCGGAGTATTTCAGCCCAGGGCGATAGCCCTGGGTAACGGTCATCACCTGGTCCAGAGCCCTGAAAGGGCGGAGTATAAGGTTATCGAGCTGGGCCAGAGGGGAAAGGTCCGCGGTTTTGGCTGCCAGTCATCGCTCCGTGGGGATAAACCCCGCGGTGGCGGTCCGCGTCGTTATCTGTAACAACCTGGTCCGCAGGAATAACCACCGATCGGCCATCTGCAAAATCATAACAAAACCCAATGCCGCACAGCCCTTTTATCCAAAGGGTGCGAAGCAAGACCCCGCAAGCCTGGCGCCAACCCAGTGAAGGTGCTGACCGGATTAAAATAGCCGCACGATTGAAATTTTAAGTAGCAACTTTTTCCCCACAGGTTGGTGCCGGGCTGAGGAGGCTTGCTGAGCCGCCGCAGGACCCCGCAGCCCCTGGGCCAACCTCCTGCGGTGATAATCAGGACGCAAAACAGGAGCAGTGTCAAGCCATACAACTATATGAAAATTATTAATGAGGTTGGTACAGGGGCGAGGAGGCCGGAGGCGGTCCACTGTTGAGCGAAATCAAGAGAGTGATCGAATGGGTCCGGACAACCTGAAAGGTGTCTCTCTACCTTTCAGGTCTTGACCTAAAATAAAGCACAACCCTCCAAACTCTTTGAAAACCTCTTTGATCATTATCCAAAACCAATCACCCACCTCAAATTTAAAACGCCCCCCGACATAATCACCACAGACGACCTGAAAGGTGTTTTTCCACCTTTCAGGTCTGGGCCAAAAGACAGCACCCGTCTCTTTCAATCTAAAATGAATTTTTTTTTCAAATTCATATTGAACTGTTTTAAAAAATTTTGTATGTTAAAGTTCAAGGGGGATATGACATTTAAAAGGAGAATTTTTTGCCATGACAAGATGGGTTGTGTGGTGGATGATGTTGAGCGTGGCAGCCTTGTTTGCAAGACCTATACAACTGAAAACGTCATCAGGAACTCTTTATGGAACCCTCGAGGTTCCCTCGAATACCCCTTGTCCGGTCGTGCTCATCATTGCCGGATCAGGTCCCACTGATCGTAATGGAAATTCGCCTACCCTGGCAGGTCCAAACAATCATTTAAAACTTTTGGCAAACGCTCTCAAGGAGAACGATATCGCATCGCTCCGGTACGATAAACGAGGTATTGCCAAAAGCCGTGCAGCAGGACCCCGGGAAGCGGATTTGAGATTTGATGATTATGTGCAGGATGCTGTTCAGTGGTGCAAGAAATTGACCAGGGATCCGCGTTTTGACAAGCTCATTGTCCTTGGTCACAGCGAAGGCTCACTGATTGGAACTCTGGCATCACAAAAGATTCCTGTTGATGGCTTTATTTCCGTCGCGGGTGTAGGAAGACGAGCATCACTATTGATCCTCGATCAAATCCGCAACAAGGTTTCGGACGCGACCTTGCAAAAATCAAAGCAAATCATCGACAGTCTCCTTGCCAATCAAACCGTTGCCGATGTGCCTTCGGACATGAAACTACTCTTTCGACCCTCTGTTCAGCCCTATCTGATCTCCTGGTTTCAATATGAACCGACCGACGAGATTGCCAAGCTCGAGGTACCGACACTGATCGTGCAAGGAACGACCGATATGCAGGTTCCGATCCATGATGCCAAACTGTTATCCAGAGCCAAACCCCATGCCCGATTGAAAATGATCCCGGGTATGAATCACATCCTAAAAAGCGTGGACCGCGACCAAAAAGCTCAATTCGACAGTTATAGCGATCCGGATCTTCCGGTGAATTCACAACTCATAGACTGTCTGGCTGATTTTGTCAAGGATCTGGATACACACACAGCACAATAAACAATCATGACCGCTAAAAACCTGGCACATGCACACTAGAATTCACGCATCAATCGGGTGATAGATTATATCGAAACCCTGAAGGCAAGCACATTATTGATATATGCGTGCCTATAAAACCCCTCTGATCACAAAAAACCTCCGGGTCCATAAAAGCATGTTCATATAGTATGGCCCAAAAACTTGTTCATCCTCGTCCAAAGAGGGAGGGGTTCGGTGTGATTCCTCCCTCCTCCTCTTTTTTTTTAAATCCTGTTCACTATAGCTCTTATTCTTTGCAATGATCGGGATTTTTGATTATAATAAAATATCATCTCTGTTCACTGCTGTCCAAAATAAACACGGGCAACATTTTTTTATTTGGAAAACTTTGCTTTACGCCATTAAAAACCAGGCTATCGAAACAGGGCCTCTTTTGAATGGTTTCATAAAAGCTTGAAAATAAAACAGAGATCACAATGATAAAAATGAGGATGATATGGATTTTGAACAATTGGTAATGGCTCGTTCCAGCGTGCGAGGATATCGACCCGACCCAGTGGAAAAAGAAAAGATCGAAAAGATCCTCGAGACGGCTCGTCTTGCACCGACAGCCGTAAACATGCAACCTTTTCGTATTTTGGTGATTCACACGCAAGGAAAGGCAGAGCAATTAAAAACAGTGTATCACCGGGAATGGTTTTCTCAAGCACCAGTGATCCTGGGGGTCATGGCCGTAAAATCAGAGGCCTG
>CAYNUX010000440.1:0-3639 GCA_964400115.1 uncultured Cytophagia bacterium | reverse complement strand
GCCACTGACCCGGAAAATTTCAGGCGCTTATTATTAGCCCTGAGCAAGGATTTAAGGAGTTTACTGGTTAAATTCTCGGTACGCTTGTTCCGTGCCCGCCGTTTTGATGAAATGGCAGAGAAAGAAATGAAAGGCACAGCAAACGAAAATATGTACCTATATGCGCCGGTAGCGCACCGTTTAGGCTTGTACCACGTAAAACAGGAGCTTGAGGACACGGCCATGAGAGCCTTGTACCCGGACGAATACTATCAAATATCCCAAAAATTAGCAGACACGCAAAAAGAGCGGGAGTCATACATCAAAGCCTTTATCCGTCCGCTCCGCCAAGAGCTGGAAGAAGCTGGATACGCTTACGTGATCAAAGGCCGACCCAAAGCCATTACATCCATTTGGCGAAAGATGGAACAAAAAAAAGTTGCTTTTGATGAAATTGGAGATCTTTTTGCGATCCGGATCATCCTGGATGTTCCACGTGGAAAAGAAAAAAATGAATGCTGGAATGTCTATTCCATGATCAGTTCGCGATACAGGCCCAACCCTGCCCGTTTCAGGGACTGGATAAGCACACCTCGGCCGAGCGGTTATGAATCTCTGCACACAACCGTCAAGGGGCACAATGAAAAATGGGTTGAAGTACAAATCCGTTCCCGCCGGATGGACGATGAAGCCGAAAAAGGCAGTGCCGCACACTGGCGGTACAAAGAAAACGCAAGCAAGCAAAATGATGAAAAATGGTTCGAAGAACTTCGTAATGCGCTCGAGAACCCTGATGATGAAGATTTAAAAAAACCATTAGACGCTTATCCTGACCGGATATTTGTCCTAACACCTAAAGGAGATGTCAGTCGCTTGCGAAAAGGTGCCACAGTCCTCGATTTTGCCTACTCCATCCATAGCAAACTCGGCCATCATTGCACTGGTGGTATTGTAAATAGCAAAGCGGTCAGTTACAAAGACAAGCTGACTAACGGAGATGTTGTAGAAATACGGACCTCCCCCAACCAAAATCCCAAACAAGAATGGCTTCAGCACCTGACATCTGCCAAAAGCCGGCAACACGTGAAACGAGCCCTAAGGGTAGCGGAACAGAAAGGGCATGAAGACGGAAAAGAAACCCTGGCCAGGAAATTTAAAAACTGGAACATTCCTTTTAACGATGAAACCATTGATGTCTTGCTTAAGCATTTCAAATTTACAAATGCAACGCAGTTATATGCCCTGGTTTCCTCTGAAAAAATTGATTTAAACAACATTAAATCAATACTTAAAGAACAAAAAACAAAGCCTGCAGGACAACACAAAAAAACCACCAAAGAAATCATTGTAAAGAATAAGCTCATCGAAGAAGAATTCTTTGAGGGGGATTACCTGATCATCGATGACCAAATAGACCAGATAGGATACAGGCAAGCCCAATGCTGTAAGCCCATCAAAGGAGACAAAGTATTTGGTTTTGTCACGGTAAACAAAGGCATTTCTATTCATAAATCGGACTGCCGCAATACCTTGGACTTGATCACTAGATATCCTTACCGGATCATCAAAGTACGCTGGAAATCGGATTGACAAAAACAAATACTTTCTTTATATTGATCGTTTTGTAATAAGATACGCCATAATAGCTATTGAAATGAACAAACGGGAATTTATTAAAACAAGCTTAAAAGGCCTAGGTGGCTTGGCCATAGGAGCTGAAAGCCTGCCCCTTTTCGGCGCAAACGAAAAAATCAACATGAACAACAAAGAACTTTGGAAATGGAGCAAAGAAGCCTATTGGTATACCACGACCCCAAGAGGCCCCAAGTGCACACTTTGCCCAAACAATTGTACAATAAAACCCGATGAGCTCGGGGACTGCAGGACACGGATCAACAAAAACGGGAAGATCTATACCATCGCTTATGGCAATCCTTGCGCTGTGCACATAGACCCCGTGGAAAAAAAACCACTGAGCCATTACATGCCAGGCAGCATGACATTGAGCGTAGCCACAGCGGGCTGTAACTTGGCCTGCCTGAACTGTCAGAACCCCAATATATCGCAAGTTTCGCCCTATGACACCCAAAATGCAGACCTGATGCCAGAAAAATTGGTAAAGGCCGCTGTGGACAGAAACATGAAGTCCCTCTCATATACGTACACCGAACCGATTGTTTACTATGAATACACGTTCGACACTGCCAAGCTGGCCCATGAAGCAGGATTGAAAAACATCATCGTTTCCGCCGGGTATATCCACAAAAAACCCATGCGCAAACTGGCCAAGTATATAGATGCCGCAAATATCGACCTGAAAAGTTTCGACAATTCCATATACGAAAGCCTGAACGCAGCCGAGCTCCAACCTGTATTGGACAGCCTGAAAATACTGAAAGAAGAAGGAGCCTGGCTGGAAATCACTAATCTTATCATTCCTGGTTACACGGATGATTTAGACATGATCAAACGTATGTGCCACTGGCTGGCTGAAAATGGGTTTTCACATTACCCACTCCATTTCAGCCGGTTCCACCCGGCCCACAAACTCATGACCATAGCCCCTACCCCTCTAAACACCATGGAAAAAGCTAAGGAAATTGCCAACAACGAAGGAATGAAGTACATTTATATAGGCAACGTGCCCAACACCCAGTGGAACGATACCTATTGCCCTTCATGCAATAAAAAACTCATAGACCGGACGGGATACCTCTTGCAGGAAATGCATATTGTAAATGCCTGTTGCGAATACTGTGGAGAACCCATACACGGTGTATGGTAGAATAGTCCGACAAAAACCTTACCTTTGCAGTATGACTGCGCAAAATATGCATCCCCGCCCCATACTGCTGCTCTTGTTTTCCGTTTTATTGACCACGTGCATCAGCAAAAAGATAAGCCGTGATGATAACGAAGAACTGGAACGCCTCATGGTTGCCCAGCTCTACAAAGAGGCCATAGGGCATGAACCGGTTTACAAAAGTATTTACGCAAAATTCTCTGCCAAATACGACAACGGGGACAAAAGCATTTCCCTCAGCGGTACAATGAAAATCATCAAGGACAGTGTCATATGGATGTCCCTATCGCCTGGTCTTGGCATTGAAGTAGCGCGTATTATGGTAACACGGGACAGCATTTGGGCCATCAGCCGCCTGAACAACACGGTTTACTGGGACAATTACACCAATTTGGCAAAACTGCTTCAGATCAAAGCAGACTACAACATCATGCAATCCATATTCACCAATGCCTTTTTCGTTTACCCGGCCGTGGCAGACAGTGCTGATGCCATTGCTATGCTTGAGTCAGCTTCCGACAGCAGTGTCCACATCCTGAGGAGCAAACGTACACCAGAAGATGAACAAGAAATAGCACGTTATGGCCAGCCCATGCGCATCAACTATACAGCCCGGTTATCAGGTGCAGACATGCGATTGCGTGAAATTCACATTCAAGATGGGAAAAAACAAAGGGATCTGTTGATCACCTATGATGAATACATCAAAGAAGAAAACAGGCAGTTCCCCGGCAAAATCAGCATGAAAGCAAACTATAATGATAATTATGAGCATTTTACCATAACAATTAAACGCATAAAATTTGACCGGGGGGAAACCATCCGTTTCAACATCCCAGATGATTACAAAATTGCGC
>CAYNUX010000439.1:0-3640 GCA_964400115.1 uncultured Cytophagia bacterium | reverse complement strand
ACCCTCATTACCAGATAGAGTTTTCACAAACACGGTTGGTGCCACCCATGCCTCGTGTTTGATCACCATTTATAACAGTGATGATTGGTAAGAATTATCAAATATATCGATTAGAATAATAAAAATCAAAAATATTTCCCGTGTAAAAAGCATTGTGAAAAAAATAAAATTATTCGTAACTTGGTTCAGTGGGTAAAAACTGGAATCGAATATGAGTATTGCACAGCACAATTATACCGATGCACCCCCATTGTCTCGTACATCCCCGAAACGCTTGACAAAACAAATAAACCAACTGAGCGAAACTCGGCATCTTTATGATTTCTATGATAAATCACCCACCGTTGTCATGATTCTCAACAGTGAACGCCAGATCGTTTTTGCCAACCAATCATTGCTCGATTTTGTACAAAAAGAAAAAATAGAGTCTGTTTGTGACTTTCGACCCGGTGAACTTTTTCGCTGCATCCATTCTGATGAACATGCTCTTGGCTGTGGTATGACCGAATTCTGCCAGGAATGCGGAGCTGCCCAGGCGATCAAAGCAAGCCAGCAAGGCCATAGCGATATCAAAGAGTGCCGAATTTCACAGCAAGACAACAAAGTACTGGAATTAAGGGTTTGGGCTATGCCTATTCAAATCGAGGATGAGCATTATACCTTGTTTTCTGTATCGGATGTCAGCCATGAAAAGCGGCGACGGGCGCTTGAAAGAATCTTTTTTCATGATATCCTGAATACAGCAGGAGGACTGAAAAGCTTTTCCTCACTTTTGCTTAACGCACAAAGTCACGAACTTGAAGAATATAGCCAGATTATTTCCGAACTCACCGACAGATTGCTGGAAGAGATCAATGAGCAGCGCGACCTTCTCGCTGCCGAAAGCGGAGAATTGCAGCTAAATATACATCCCGTGCATAGCCGGGATTTTCTGCAGAGCCTGGAAAAGAATTTCAGAACATTGCAACCGCGGTGTCATCTCGTCCTGGAGACTGATTGCGACGATACCCTATTAGAAACAGATCGTGTTCTGCTCAACCGGGTACTGATCAATATGATCAAAAATGCCATAGAAGCGAGCGAATCAGATGAAACCGTTACTGTCGGCTGCAAGCATATTAAAGATAAGGTCATTTTCAAAGTTCACAATTGCGCTCATATTCCCCGGCCACATCAGCTGCAAATTTTTCAAAGATCATTTACCACCAAAGGAACAGGCCGGGGACTCGGAACCTATAGCATGCAACTGCTCTCTAAAAAATACCTCAAAGGCAATGTCACCTTTGAATCCTCACCCGAAAAGGGCACGACGTTTTATGCGACTTTTCCTGTCTCTTTTGATGCGTCATGAGAATACATCCTGCCTTTCCTGAATCCCTCTGTCCAAACTTGATCGCTATTGGTTTGATAAAAAAAAAGACCGGCCCGGACACAAAAGCTTGTCTGTGCCGGCCGGTCTGTTTTGATCCCCCCGGATATATGATTTAAGCTATTTCGTCAATGTCATCTGCTGGGTCAGGGTATGCTCGCTCGTCGTGATGCGATAAACATAGGTTCCGGAAGCGACCCTGACACCCTTTTGATCGAGACCATTCCAGTTCACATGATGAGTTCCGGCTTGTTTGTATTCGTCCAAAAGGGTACGGATCAGTTGTCCCTGAATATTGTAAACCTGAATCTGCACCGGACCGTCTTGCTGAATGGTAAAAGTGATCTGTGTAGACGGATTAAAGGGATTGGGATAATTTTTTGCGACCAGAGGTTTTTTATCCTCCAGCATGGAAGAATTCTCTGGCCCCAGAGGTTTTTTCGTTACTCCCCACGCTTCCAACAATTCCTTCACAGCGTTCCTGATCTCTACTCTTGTGGCGCCTGCCTGACGCAGGGTGCGGATGGTTTCGCTCAATTCGGCTCGTTGCTCCTCTGTGAGATCGAGCTGATGCAGAGGCATCTGAGATTTTCCAGCCCGGCCCGGTCGTTTGGGTCTCTGCGGCGCTTCCAGTCCCCAGGATTCAAACAACTCGCTAACCGCCTGATGGATCTCTTTCCGACTCTTGTCTTGTTCTCGCATGGATTCGATCAGCTCTTGCAATTCCTGTCTTTGATCGTCGCTGAGATCGGGACGATCGTTTTGGACGGGCCGTTGGGGAGCCTCAATCCCCCATTCGCCAAGCATCTCTGTTACTGCAGCATGAATTTCTTGCCGCGTGGCGCCACTGGCCTTTAAATCTTTAACAAGCGCACGGATTTGCTGGCGCTGTTCTTCAGAGAGTTGAGACATCCACTCCGGATGGCTATTATCCCCCATAGGAGGCTCGAAACCCCACTCTTGAAGCAAGGCACCCACAGCATGTTTGATCTCTTGTCTGCTGGCCCCTGCACGGCGCATTTCCTGAATCAATTCTCTGATTTGTTCTTTTTGTTCAACAGTCAAGCCTTCAGGTAGTCCAGGCTGGATGGATCCCTGATGTTGATGCATCCCTGGTCCCCCAGGTCGCTGGCCGGATCGCATGCCCAACCCGTTGGGTTGCGCCCATACAGAAACAGTGAGCCCAAGCATTAATCCTGTGATTATAAAACCTGTCCTTGCTTTCATGGTATTCTCCTTGTCATTTTTGTTCGTTTTCGCATCATTACATTTTCGACCGGTCTGAATCATTGATGCATTGTTTGCCTAATTATGCTATTGCTCCTTCTTTACTGATTAGACCCTGCAATCATACAAATATTCCCAAATAACCAAAAAAATCCGCCTCGTATCGAAGCGGATAAAAATTTATTTGCGTGGAGGCGGTTTTTCTTGCAAGGGTATCCCGCTATCCGGAGGAGGCCGATGCCATGGAGGTGCATCAGGTGGAAACGCTCCCTTGCCAGCACCCGGATAGGGTCTGCCGGGAGGAGAGCTACCCGGAGGACGAAATCGATCCAGTCGCTCAAAATGGGTTTCCAGTGCCTCTTTTTGTTCAGAGGTCAATACAGGCAATAGATCCTGATTCAATGAATCGGCCAATGCCTTCATCTCAGCTCTGAATTTCGCGCCTTGCCGGAAAATCTTTTCACCATAAATCTGCAAAATAGAATCGATGACCACTTTTTGTTCCAGAGAGGGATCCAGAACGCGATGATAAAACCGCGTAAAAAGCATGTGACGACGATCAGGCCATTTCTCACGCACCTGCCGCGCGACCATGCCATTGACCAAATACCCGACAATGGCTCCCAAAAGAAAAGCTGTCATGAGTATCATTAAACTTTTTGTTCTTACGGTCATCGGGCCTCCTCAAAGAAACTTGGCTCCACTAAATCCTGTACAGTCACTTGTGGAACGGTTAAAAGGGTATGAATATCCGGATCCTGGGTCGTAATCACATTGAGGGCGATCAGAAAGAGTGCGGCAAACGCACAAGCAAACGCCAATTTGGTAAAATAACTTTGCAGTGTTTGAAAGAACAACACTTCTCCTGATAAAACCTGTTCTGACTGAATCCTGCGAATAATCCGATCCGCAAAATAGGGCCCAAAAGATTTATCGCTCTTTAATTCTTGCAGAGATCTCATCGTGTCCCATGTTCCTTGCATTTCTTTATCCTGGTCAAAAATTCCAGGGTATTCTTTTCTTTTATTTCTCATATCGAGCAAG
>CAYNUX010000438.1:0-3642 GCA_964400115.1 uncultured Cytophagia bacterium | reverse complement strand
ACCACCGAGATCTACACTCTTTCCCTACACGACGCTCTTCCGATCTCATGATCTTGGCTTGTTTCGGGTGAATCTCAACGGCTATTATCATGATATCCGTGATGATGTGCGTAGAGTCTCTTATACTTATTCTTCTACGGTCTATTATAATACGTATCGCAATGACGAATACAAAGAAACCAAAGGGTTCGAAATTCGCCTGGACAGAAACTTTGGCCGTTTCTTACGAGGCTTTGTCAATTATGAACACCGATTTACAGTGCGGGGAAATTTCGGACCTACTAATATTCGGCCGGATGATGACTATTTACACCGGGAAAACGCAGCTGTTGAGGCAAAAGACGAAGCCAGAAACACCATCGAGCCTGTACGGAACCTTAAAGCAAGTCTTAGTTTTATCATACCTACTGATTTGGGCCCGTCTATTGCCGGGTTTAAACCCTTTGCAGATTGGTTACTGACCTGGGACTATTATTGGAGAGGCGGAACACGGTTCCACTGGGATAAGACCGGGACGGTAGATGAAAATATAAAAAACTGGCAATGGCGCGATTATCAAATGATCAATCTGAGACTTAACCGCAAATTGTTTAATAAAGCTCCAATGAGCGTAGAAATATATTGTGATATTTATAATATCTTTAATATCAAAAATTTTAATGTCTCCAAATATGGCTCCGGTCTCACAGCCGGATCTTACACCACACCCGGTGATCCTTCCAGAATCTTTGCGGCTCAGGGATTGGACGGCTCGGTCGAATTTGATAATTATATGAGACGCATCAAAGAGGTGGGAAAACAACCGGGAGATGCTGTAGAATATGAGTATATGCCTAAACGAGAATATGTAACCTATTTATTTCCACGCGATTTTTGGTTCGGATTCCGATTCTCGTTCTAAACAAGGAGCACGTATGTTAAGCAGACGTCTTTATATATTTCTGTTCATGATTTTTATGCCTGTTTTGGCTCTTGCACAAGTTAAAGTGTTAGAGGTAGGAAGATTGTGGGAAACACTGGGAGGAAGCCGACACCCCAGCGGATATCGCGAGAAATGGCTTCGGTGGCCAGGAGGGCATGAAGACACTCAAAGAGTGCCTGGAGGGATGAGAACAAATTCCACAGGCACCTATTTGTGGATATTGATCAAAGACTATCGTGACTTTTTTGATGAACAGTTCGCTTTTTATGAACCCAGCCCACCTGTCGATTGTGTGATTTTGCCGGATTATGATGTGACCAAAACAGTTCGCGCACATAGGACACCGACAACGGTTATGGATGCAGCGGGGAATCGTCAAGCCAATATCGTTGAAGATTTGGGGTATAACTTTCGTGAAAATAAAAACATTATCAGCGATGAGAAAATCGTAGAGTATACCTTTAACAGCAATGGTATGATCGTAAAATCAACCTATTATGCCTGGGCAAATCCATACCATAAAGACTATATCATTCGCGTGGTCAAAATCTATAATACCGGCAATACAGATTGCGATCCGAGCGATCTCGAAGAAGATGCCAAACGGATCGATGATATCTATGTCGGCTATTTTTCCATGATTCTTCATCCTAATGGCAAAGGCGATGGCCAGGCTTCTTATGAAGATACTGGCACTCTTGATGGCTATATCGACTATTATGGGGCCGCCCCGGGGGATTCCTTGCGTGTGATTTATGGTTTCGATGGTGACGATCCCGAAGTGCCCGGAGATGATCGGGGTGATCCTTTTCCCGAACAACGGGATAATGATGACAATCATGACCCCAAAGATCTATATTCAGCCGGCGAACTCGTCTCTGCCATGTATTGCGGATATGGCGTGCTTTATGCCAATAAATCTTCTAAAGATCATTCTAATGATTTTTCACAACCGTATTCTACAGGGTGGGGAGACTGGAGTACTGCAGCAGGCTGGCTGAAAGAGGATAAATATATCTATATCTTTGCCAATGGAAAAGAGAAACATATGCCGCACCCTGACACCGGTTTGCCGCCCGTGAGAAATCAGCAATCGGCCTGGATGGGGATGGGACCTTATTCTATGGAACCCGACGACTCTTTGCAATTTGTTTTCGTGCATGCTGCTGGTGGACCTTCAATTCAGAAATGTAGAGAAATAGGTCAAAAGTGGCTGAATGGCGAGATAAGTGATCAACAAAAAAATGACTTTATTGCAGGCTCACGGGATTCTTTGTTCAAAGTCGTTGGCCGCGCGCAATGGAATTGGGATCATCGCCTGTCTAAAGGCTTATCGATCCCCATGTCTCCGCTTCCTCCCAAAAATTTTATCGTTGAATCGAGAAAAAGACACATCAAATTATCGTGGGATCCTTCTCCCTCCTCATCGACTGCGATCTATAGAATATACCGCAAAGAAGGCGATTACCATGGCGATATGGAATTGATTGCTGAAATTCCCTCTACACAAACACAATATAAAGATAGAGAAATCAATCTCGGTGTTGCTTATTTCTATTCTATTACAGCCGTTACTGACGGTTCTGAAAATGATGACCCGGCAAACTTGGGAAAACCACTGGAAAGCTCACCATTCTATAACCGTTCCACCTATCCTGCACGACCATATCGGGGAAGCCTTTCTACCCTGGATTCTGTTCGTGTGGTGCCAAATCCCTTTAATCTCGCCCAAGCTTCAAAATGGCCGGGTGAATGGGATCGAATCACCTTTACAAATCTGACAACACATTGTACAATTCGGGTTTTTTCGGTCGCCGGAGATCTCATCAAAACACTTTATCATCATGACGATTCTGCTTATGAACATTGGTCACCCATTCTGACAGATGAAAATCTTTTTCCTAGCGCAGGACTCTATTTATACCATATTACCGACGAGACAAGTGGTCATTCAACGACCGGAAAATTTGCAATCATTCGTTAAATCGTTTTCTGCCAGGAGGCAAATACATGTTGAAAAGAATCAGCCTTATTATTTTCCTTATAGCTGTTGTTACAAATCTAGAAGCTCAAACGCGCAAAAAGACCGGACAGGCAGGCATGACGTTTTTAAAAATTGATGGCAATGCCCGGTCGAGTGGAATGGGAGCAAGTTTTGTATCTATGGGGGGGGATGTGATTTCCATCTTTTTTAATCCTGCAGGATTGGGGGCTATAAATTCTGTCCAGATTTCACTCAGTCAAACCGATTGGCTGGCAGATATAAAACACAATGCTCTTGGCCTGGCCATTCCTTTGGGAGGATATGGTGTTTTGGGATTGAGTGCCATCAATATGGATTATGGCACCCTCTATGGAACCACTGTTTCCTTTGCAAAGACTCAAAGCGTTGGATTCGAGTATACCGATACAGGCACCTTTCAGGTTTCTGACTATGCCCTTGGTATTGCGTATGCCACGCATGTAACCGATCGATTTGCTATTGGCGCTCAGATTCGCTATGTTTATGAAGATATGGGCGAAAATCTGATCAGTATCGGTGAAACAGCCAAAGTGTCAGAGAATACTATTAGCAATTACTCGATGGACTTTGGGACACTTTATCAAACCGGATTCAATGATTTGACTCTGGGGATGTCTGTCCGCCATTTTTCAGGTGAATCCACCTATCCCAATCTGAATGAAGGATTTTATATGCCCTTGTTCTATTCAGTGGGCAT
>CAYNUX010000437.1:0-3646 GCA_964400115.1 uncultured Cytophagia bacterium | reverse complement strand
CAGAGCGAATCCTATATAAATCATCAATTGTTCAAACGTCCCCAGATGTACCATAATTATTGCGACCACTCCCTGAATAAATATGGAGCGACTGGGTACTTTGTATGTAGAATGAATCCTGCCTGCATACGCAAAAAACAATCGATCTTTAGCCATAGCATAATAAACACGGGGACCGATGAGGATAAAAGCAGAGAGACTGGACAACAGGGCAAGACTGACAAGCACACTAAGCCATTTTGTGATTACCGGTCCGACAGAATACTGCAACGCCGTTTCAGCAACAGCCACTTTTCCTTGCAAAACCTCATATGGAGCGGATTGAAAAATAAAAATGTTTACCATCAAATACAAAAGCATCACTACCAAAGTACCCGCAATAAGAGAAAAAGGCAGATTCTTGCGTGGATTCTTGACTTCTCCGGCAATATAAGAACTGGCATTCCAGCCACTAAAAGAGAACATGACCAGCATCATAGCCGTACCAAATCCTAATAACGTTCCGGTGGCCGGCGTCGTAACCGGGTTAAATGTGATCGGGTACATTGAACTTCCTACCCAGCCCAGCGCTGATAATCCGAGTACAATAAGTATTTTTATTATGGTGAGAACATTTTGTACAACAGCACCCACTTTTAATCCGACATAATGGATGGCTGTGAATACAGCGATAATTATAGTGGCTATCAATGGTTGTACCCAGTCGGAATTTAAAAATTGCCAGGCAGGAAACAAATTTAGCAGACCGGCGAAAAGATAGGCAGCAAATCCGATGGCTGACGCGGCAATCGGGGCACTGAACCCTACAAAAAAACTGGTCCAGCCCGACAACCATCCCAGAGCCGGATGGAACAGGGTTTTTAAATAGAGGTATTCACCTCCGACTTTGGGCATTCGTGTGGCCAATTCAGCATAACAGAGCGCACCGGAAAGAGCGATTAAACCTCCGAGTATCCAGCACAAAAAGACCCAACCAGAAGCAGGCAGGTGGCCTGCCATAATTCCCGATGTCGTAAAGATACCGGCACCGATCATATTCGCTATTACAATTGCAGTCGTTGAGTATCGGCCCAAACGGCGTTCTGTGTCGGAATCAAGTTGCGACAAATCACTCCTTTGCACTATTCTGGGATAATCGAATAAGCGCCAGCCCGAAAACTGTTAAACCAAAACCGGTAATCGCGCGTCGTCACCAGAGAATCACCATTCAAATCGCTGATTCGATAACCGCTTTCGGATTGGGATGCAGCACTTTTCCAAAGCGTGAAATCATTCTGGTCGATGATTAAATTACCATCCAGATCGCCAGCCCAAAGGGCCCAATGACCAGAAACGACATTTACTACACTATTCGGGCCATTTATATCTTGATTATCCAGTGTCAAATCGATAAACACTGGTATCGCCTCGCTAAATGAATGAGGACTGGCTGTCATGACTGACATATGATTGCGATGTTCAGCGATGAGAAAATAATCGCCATCAGGCAATCCTTCCCACTCGACAAGTTGGGTTTGAGTATGGTCTGTACCCAGATATCCATCCTCGAACAATAGGGCACTAAAAGAGGCTAGAACCGGACCGGTCTCCAGTTCCCGCAAAGACACCAAGACCCAGTCTACGACATCATCGGGCATTTGGGTCAATGTACGGGGTGCCTCAGAATAGGGGCTGGATAACGGTACCCATTTATCCGGTGTGGATGGCTGCATCATACCCAAATCAGCATCATAAAAACCCTGTAAAGTCAGTTTAATCGTGGCGCTAAACCAGGGCCTGGGGTCATTACGGGAGCCGACATCGAACAGGTACAATTCTCCGACCTCGCCTGCATACGTACTCCGATACAAAATCTTTGTCCCTTGTCTATTCACTAACGGATCGGGTTGCCAGTATTTCATAATCTTGCCAGGAATTTCATGTGAACGATTATGAACCAGGCGTCGCACAGCACCACTGCCATCCGTCGGCACTTGGATAATTTCACTCCAAAACGGGGCCCATAACGAGTCGGGGTTGGTCGATCTTTCGCCATAGGAAAAGTAAACGTATGAGCCATCCGTCACGGAATTACAGGCAGTAATATTAAAATGTGCCCATATCGGTATATGCTTCAAGAGTCTATACTGTGCATCGGAAAGTCGAATAGACACCAAATCTCCCGGAACGACTCCGCGTGCAGCAAAAAAATCATTAAATCCATACGTCGCTGCAGTATAGACAACATCATCACCAAAGGCATCGATTCCCATTTCCAGATGAATTTTCCCGGGGTGAATCTGATGAATAAAATTCCAGTTCTTGTCATAAATTTCAATGCCGTGATAGCGCTCATTTAAAGCAGCATCCGATCCCCAAATCACAATCACATAATCTCCTTCAGCAGAAATGGCAGCGTAATCCAGACCATCGGTATTGTTCGGTGCACCCATCACACCCAAATCAAAAGTAGAAGCAGGATATTTTATATCATCAATAAGATCATAGACAAATAACTCTTGTTCCTCTCCATCTAAAACCCAATAACGACCATCATCGGAAATATCCCCTTCTCCACCGGCGGGACCGATGCTCGTATATTCTGTAAATTGCCGCAACACCACCCAGGTACTGGTATCACGCACATCATAGAGTCGGATTTCATTCCCTTCATATTTATAAAAGTGATAAACAGGATTAAAATAAACCGGTTGACCATTGACCGTATAATGATCGGATAGCGTCCATCGAATCCACCACGGACGCATACTGCCTGTCCCCAGTACGCTCAAACGTTCTCCTGTTTGGCCATCATACAAAAAAGTCACCAATTGCAATTCACCTTGATAATATTCATTCTCTATGGCAATAAAGTATGACCCATCGATATTAAACATGCAGATTTCACTATTGGAAAAGTATCCTCCCAAGAGATCCTGATCAAACCGACTCACATTGGTAACACGGGTGACGCGGGTTTTGAAAACATGATCAACATAGGAAGCCCCCTCGGGCACGGGGGGTATGAAACCATTATAATTCCAGGGTTTTAAAATTTCATCGGAAATGATGCCACTGCTCTGAGCGTACACAGCCAAAGAAATAAAGATACCCCCCCACATCCATCGCCAACATCCTGATCGCACAATAAGACTCCGTCCATTCCGTTACAAATGATTACATTGACTATACAAAACCGGTGCTCAAACTCAGGATGTCGAACAAGTTGCTTCCCCCTTAATTTAATTTAAATTTTTAAAATGACAACTCTATTCTCGAAATGTCAGTGAGTCGAACCACAAAATACGCAGCTTAACATGTATCAGTTCGGTTTTTAGAAAAAAATAAAAGAACTTGACTTATGGTACAAAGCACACTGAATCATGAAAAGCTTTGCAGCGTAATCGCTATTGAGCAGCTTGTTTGGAAGAGAATTGCATGTAAAAATACCAACTCAACAGAGCCATTAAAACGATAGAACATCCCAAGCCAAGCCAAAAAAGGCCTTGCGAATAAGTCAGGGTTCTGCTCAATTGGCCTAAAATCAATATCACCGCGGTAAAGATCCATACCAGGCTCACTTGATGGCGAAAAAGACCATAATACAATCCTATTAGAACCAAACCAATGACCAGTCCGGCTAGGCTAAACGAAAAGAGAGTATTGA
>CAYNUX010000436.1:0-3648 GCA_964400115.1 uncultured Cytophagia bacterium | reverse complement strand
TAGTATCATCGGCGAATGTGCCAATGGCCTGCAGGCGATTGATTTTATTCTCAATCATGAGGTCGATTTGGTCCTTTTGGATATCCAGATGCCGGATTTGAATGGCTTTGGTGTTATTGAAGAGTTGGGAGGCTCCAGCTTACCCCTCGTTATATTTATCACTGCGCATGATGAATTTGCCATCAAAGCTTTTGAGGTCAATGCGATCGATTATTTGCTAAAGCCTTTTGATAAAGAGCGATTCGACAAGGCTCTTGAACGCGCCAGGATAGCTTTTAAAAACTCTGCCAACCTCGGGTTGACCGAAAAGATCGATTGTCTTTTGGAATCGATTCGGGAAAAGCAGCCTTTTGTAAATCGTTTTGTGATAAAATCCTCGGGTCGTATTTATTTCCTCAAGGCAGAACAAATCGACTGGATAGAGTCTGCCGGCAATTATGTGATTTTTCATTCCGGTAAAGATGAGCATCTCTACAGAGAAACCCTGAAAAGTCTTGAACAAAAGCTCAACCCTGAAAAATTTATTCGTATTCACCGCTCCAGAATTGTCAATATCGATCGAATCAAAGAGTTGCAGCCATGGTCTCATGGCGATTATATGATTATTCTACAGGATGGTACTGATTTGTTACTCAGCCGCCATTATAAAGAAAATTTGACAAATCTGGTGGAATAGACTGTCCTGTTTATCCCTGAAAAAATCCTCCCTGTACCACCCTGGCTGTTCTTGTCACATCTTGATTGAACCTTTTCCCCATATTTAGTTTCTTTTACAAGAGAGAGATTCATCCCGATTATTTATCCTTCAAGAGAACGGCATTAGACGGTAAAAATAACCAATCGAGTGTAATTTGAAACTGTTACGAGCCTTAATTGTTGATGATGAACCTTTGGCGAGAGAGCGGATTCGTGATCTTTTACAAAGGGACAAAGCGATTCAAATTATTGGCGAATGTGCGAGTGGCAAGGAGGCCTTCCAGTCTATTCTTTCTGATATGCCGGATATTGTTTTTCTTGATATTCAAATTCCGGATTTGGATGGTTTTCAAGTCCTCGACCAGATTCGACCCTATTGCACACCCTATGTCATATTTATCACGGCCTATAAACGCTATATAGAGAAAAAAATACATGATCCTTCCTGTGCCTATCTTTTAAAGCCTTTTGATAATCAAAGATTTGAATTTGTATTAACCCGAGCCAAAGAAAAAATTTATCAAGACACATGAGGTTTGTATGGAGGTTTTTTTACGACCATTATTATTCGGAGGTCATATGCAAAGATTGTTTACACTCATTCTGCTTTTCATGGCACCGGCCGCTATGGCAGCCACGACAGGTAAAATTGCCGGTGTTGTCACCGATGCTTCTACCGGTGAGCCCTTGCCTGGGGTCAATGTCATCATCAATGGCACAACCCTAGGTGCTGCCAGTGGCCTGGATGGCAAATTTTTTATTGTCAATGTACCGCCGGGCAATTACACCGTCAAGGCGTCCTATATCGGCTATACCACGAAATCTATTAAAAACGTACAAGTGAGTACCGGTCGTACAACACGATTACCTGTTGAACTGGAAGAGACGGTACTGGAAGGCGGTGAAGTGGTGATTGTGGCTGAACGCGAAGAGATCAAACAGGATGTCTCGTATTCCGAAACCGCCCTGGTGGCCCGCGAAGTGACTTCGGCGCCCACGGGTACGGATATCCGTGCGACCATCGACATGGCGCCCTCGATCGACCGCAATGACGATACGGGTAATATCATTATTCGTGGATCGTTGCAGGACGAGGTTGGACTCATTGTCGATGATTTTGCCTCTCAGGACAAACGGCACGGCACTCCGATTTTCAAGATTTCCCGTTCCGCCATCAAAGAGATTCAGATCCTGACCGGTGGGTTCAGCGCCGAATACGGGTCTGCCCGATCGGGATTGATCAATGTTGTGACCAAAGAGGGCGGCAGTTCTTATCATGGGTCTGTGGATTTCCGTTATCAGCCTGAAACGGAAAAACATGTCGGCCCCAATATCCACACCCGTGACAACTGGTGGGAAATCGGCCGGTTTCAATTCCTGGAACTGAATAAAGGCCCGAATATGACCAATTGGCGGGGTGAGGAAATACCCACGTGGACCAATGAATATGGTGAAAATGTAGATGCAAATTATGATGGTGCCCCGGATTTCGTTGGTTTTGATTCAACTTATAACAAGATTTTAGCTAATAAAAGACTTCGCGATTACGAAGGATACCCCAAGGAGTCAATTTCTCCGGAAGAATTGCTAGAGGCTCAGCAGTGGTTTTTTCGGCCCTGGGATTATCAGCATCCCGACACCTATGTAGAAGCTACATTTGGCGGCCCCATTCCCTTTACCAATGATAAATTGACCTTTTTTATCGACGGCTATTACGACCGTCAAAGCTATCCGGTCAAGGTGTCGCGGGATTATTATGTGGATAATTATATTCGCACCAAATTAAAATGGCAGTTGAGCCCCTCATTTGTCGTGCGTTATCAGGGCGGCTATGGTGAGATGCAGAGTGTTTCCTTTGGTTATTTCGAGGCGAACCTGGATCCACGCAACAGATCTTCCTCAACAAACTATTTCTTGCGTAATTCAGCAGGGAAAAACATGTTTAACTGGGGCAGCCGCTCTGCTTCCTATTACAAATGGGTCGCTTCCAATGGCTTACGGTTTACTCATGTTGTTAGCCCCTCCACATTTTGGGAGTTGAACATGATGTATAATCGCCATAGTTATCGTCGTAAATATGAAATGCCTTTACGGGACCTGAATACGCCCGTCCATTGGACGACAATCGATGACACACCTATCGCATTATCGGAATCTCCCTATGGAATTTATGAAAGTTTCTCTTCTGCTTCGATTGATGAGGGTACTTGGACTGATCCTAAAACTGGTAAGGTCTATCCTGTATGGAATGTAGCTCCTGAAATGGGCCCGTTTCATTTCGGTTACCAAAACGAGGATCAGGACGCCAGCTGGTATGAAACATTCAATATGAAAGGCGATTTTACCAGCCAGGTCTCGGACTTGCATCAGCTCAAAGGTGGATTTACCTTTAATTATGAGTGGATGCATTTGCGTGCAGGTAATGATGAACAATTTGTCAAAGAATGGGGCCGGCAGAATTGGAGACCTGCTCCGACTCTTGGAAATCACAGCTATATTGATGGTGGGGTATATATCGAAGACAAAATCGAATTCGAAGGCATGATCATGAATCTCGGTCTACGCGGGGATTTTTATAAAGCCAATACCCCCTTTTATACCGAACCTTGGAATTATTATTACGGATCCAATGCCTACGAGTTCAATCCACAGACCGGGGAACCTGTTATCGGTACCTACTATAGCATTGCTCAGGATAGTTTGGAATTTGCAACACATAAAGATGGTCCTGTCAAATTCGCTTTAGGCCCCCGTATCGGTGTTTCTCATCCGATCAGCGAGAATGCGAAAATCTTTTTCAATTATGGCTACTTTTTTCAGCGGGCCAATCCATACGATATTCTTGTCGATACGATCAATCCCTATTGGCCTTTAATGCGGATGAGCAATCCGAATCTCGAGTTTAGAAAAAATATCAATTATGAGATCGGTCTGAAACACAATATCGCCGAC
>CAYNUX010000435.1:0-3660 GCA_964400115.1 uncultured Cytophagia bacterium | reverse complement strand
ATCGAAAATATCGTGATCGAATCCGAATTCTGATTGGCAACCAATAGCCATTTCCCTGTGGGATCCAGTGCAAAATTGCGGGGTGTTCTGCCCCGGGTATCCTGATTTTGTACGAGAGAAAGTTGACCGGAATCTTGATCGACCTCGAATACAGCGATACTGTCATGGCCACGATTAGAGCCATATACGAACCTGCCGTCCCGGGAAACATGAATATCGGCACAGGTGTTGTCACCCTCAAAATTTTCTGGCAATGTAGAAACGGTGGCAATCTCTGTCAGGGCTCCACTATCCGGATGATAATTCAATGCGGTAATCGTGGAATTGAGTTCATTGATGATATAGGCAAAGTTTTTTTGCGGATGAAAAACGAAATGGCGTGGACCGGCCCCCGGGGCGGTTCGGAAGGCAGGCGGATCGTTCAAAGTCAGGGAACCTTCCTGAGCATCCCAGCGATAAATCTGCACCTTGTCGATACCCAGATCAGCGACAACAACATGCTGCTGATTTGGCGAAAAAGTCACAGAATGAGGATGCGGCTGTCTCTGGCGTCGTGAGTTGGGACCCGAGCCCTTATGAACAACCATTTGCTGCATAGCTCCCAATTTCCCCGTTGTTTGAATCGGGAGTACCGCCACATTGCCGCCGTTATAGTTTGCTGTCACCACAAATTTTCCCGTGCCATCGACAACAATATGAGCCGGATGGGCGCCATGACTGGATTGATGATCGAGCTCTGTCAAGGCATGAGTTTCAGGATCGATTTTAAAAGCAGTAACAGCTCCGGATCCTTTACCCAGATAGTTATTGACTTGATTGACTGCGTATAAAAACCGCTTGTCCG
This sequence comes from uncultured Cytophagia bacterium, assembly GCA_964400115.1. GTDB lineage: Bacteria > Zhuqueibacterota > Zhuqueibacteria > Residuimicrobiales > Oceaniaggregativiventaceae > Oceaniaggregativivens. The sequence goes on along the minus strand of CAYNUX010000435.1, from coordinate 2,816 downwards.
GCGAAACAGCCAAAAAAGACGGATTTTCACTATAAACAGGGTCATGCAGGGGTAAAAGAGTGCCGTCGATAATGTCAAACTGCGCACTGTATATCCCTTCACTTTCCCCACGGGTATAAGTGCCAAAATATAGAGTATACAGGCGTTGCTCGGGTATGTTGTCGCAAGAGCTTAACATCCCTCCTCCCAGTAAAAGCAGAGGTAACCAAATAAATATCCTCATCACGGGCCGTCCTTGGATAATCTAATCAATTGATTGGAACGTCCCAATATAAGAAAGGCAAAGCTCTATCTCAAGAAAAATTGCAAATCCGGCGTATATTCCCGCAAATATTGTTCAAGCTTGAGAGATCCGTATTTTTATAGAATCATGGATATTTCTATGGCTGGCAAGGGCATGTGGCCGTCCCTCGTTTACGGGAATCCAGCTAAACAGTCCCCCTGCCTCGGTAACAATGACTGCGCCAGCCATGACATCCCAGGGTTGGGCATAAAAGTTAATATGCGCATCATAGATTCCCCGGGCCACGTGACACAGCTCCAGGGCAGAGCTCTCGATAACCCTGCGTCGGAATTCGGGAAAAAGTTCCGAATCCTGAATTTTATCGACCACAGCTCGGCATTCAGGGGCGCCGAAATCGATATTGCTGCTGACGCTCAAGAGACCCACCGGCCAAAGATGATTCCCGAGTTCAAGACGGGTATATTCATTGTCACGGATCCAAAAAGCTCCCCGGCCCCTGACAGCAGAAAACATTTCCGAGCGTGCAGGCAAATAGACGACACCCAGGACAGGCTCGTCTCTAAAGGTCAAACCAATGGAGACACTAAAATCATCATGACCATGCACATAGTTATGGGTGCCATCCAGCGGATCAACGACCCATATCCACTCGTCACCAGGATGATCTTTACTCTCTTCAGAGACAATACCATGTTTCGGGTACTGGCGGCGTAAAGCTCTACGAATAAAGGATTCGCTTGCCATATCCGCATCGGTTTGCAGACCTTCCTGATGCGCACTCTTGACTTGCAGGGTTTGAACACGCTTGCGATGCTGCATGAGGAGTTCACCTGCCTGCAAGGCCAGTCGCTCAGCAAATCGTAAAACTTTATCAAAACCAGACCATGATCTCATCATGTAGAATAATCTCTACTGAAGGTAAAATACATAACATTACCCGTTCCAGAATGACAAAAAGTCCGATGCGACCGATCAAGAGAGCATAATCCTGCAATTGCAGGACGATATACTGTTATACATCGTGTCATCAGGAAAGAGGGTTTCAATAATGCAGGTTATAAAAACGTAGTGAATAGAATAGAAAAGTGCAACAGGAAAGAAAAATGCCCGGCTATTGCCGGGCATTTTTATGAGCATCATTCGGATTGAATATCGATCCGTTTTACCGATCGTTGAGCTTGCGGTTTTTTAGGGAGTTCGATTTTGAGGAGACCGTTTTTGAATTTTGCGTTTATCTTGTCTTGCTGTATATCATCCGGCAAAGGAATATCTCTCGAAAAGCGGCCAAAAGATCGTTCAATGCGGTAATAATTATCTTTTTTGTCTTCTGTCTCTGACTTTTTCTCTCCCCGTATGGTAAGGACATCGTTATTGATCGCCAGCTCGACATCCTTTTTATCCATACCAGGAACTTCTGCCTCGATGATATACTCTTTATCATTCTCTCTGATGTCCAGACAGGGGTCAAAGCACTCTGCGTTGTCTCGCCTTGTCAAATCTGACGATCCCACAAACTCGTCAAAGAGCCGGTTCATATCTCGGTAGAGTTGTTCTATGGGATCTTTTGATCTCCGTACCGGGACATCACGATTCGAAAATACGCTCGGTAATAAATCACGAATAGGCATATGTATCCCTCCTTTCAGGAAAACTTAGGCCATATCCACTTTAATTTTTCTTGCTTTTGCAGGTTCGGCTTTGGGAAGCGTCACATAGAGAACACCGTCCTTGACCTTTGCACCAATTTTATCCCGGTCAATCGCATCCGAAATTCTGAATGAACGCTGATAGTCACCGACCTGATATTCGCTATAACTTAATTCATATCCTTCAGGGTGATCCGGTTGTACATGTCCCTCGATCATCAGAACATTGTTTTCCAGTGTGATATCCACCGATTCTTTATCCACTCCCGGCATATCCGCAATGAGAGTGATAGTATCATCATCTTCATAGATATCGACTGCGGGTGTAAAAACTCGTTCTGAACGGGTTCGTTCCACCTGATTTTCTCTTTTGTCTTGAACAGCAACATCTTTTTGGGTCATGATAGACCTCCCTCTATGATCTAGTTTGCAATTTCAATTTTTCTTGGTTTATCTGCTTCTGCACGCGGCAACTCGATATAAAGAATACCATCCTTAAAAGTCGCTTTGGTTGCCCCGGCTTCTATGGGAAAAGTGAGATTTACAGTGCGATTAAACTCTCCACGACTGCGTTCCCGACGATGCAGTGTCTGGCCTTCCTGTTCTTCCACGGGGTTGCGTGATCCTGAAATGACCAGTGTTTTGTTTTGTACACTCAATTCAATGTCCTTGGATTCATAACCCGGTATTTCGGCAGTAACCAACGCGCCTTCAGGCTTTGTCCAGACATTTACAGCCGGAAAGCGACCACGCGGTTCACGATTGAATCCACTGAACAAACGATTCATGTCTCGCTGAAGTCTTTCGACCTCGTCCCAGGGTGAAACGCCTCGCATTAACATATTTATCCTCCATTTTTAGGATTTCTGAATTTCACTAGATCGGAAGAGCGTCGTGTAGGGAAAGAGTGTAGATCTCGGTGGTCG
>CAYNUX010000434.1:1980-3665 GCA_964400115.1 uncultured Cytophagia bacterium | reverse complement strand
GCCATCTGCCTGCGCCAAGGTCGCGTGCCGCATCGACGGTGGCTTGATCCAGGGCGGAAAAGCCGAAGCTGTGGAAAAATTCAGATATGAAGGAATCGAGGATTGCAGTGCAGCATTATTGATTGGTGGCGGGCATAAGGCTTGTGAATATGGCTGTCTCGGACTCGGTTCGTGTGCCAAAGCATGCCCATTCGATGCCATTGAAATGAGTGAGAATGGCTTGCCGGTAATATTGGAAGATAAATGTACAGCATGCGGCGTGTGCGTGACCACTTGTCCGCGCAATATATTGTCACTGATCCCACGCTCACAGCCAGTCTACCTGGGATGTGTTTCCCAGGACAAAGCCAAAGCTGTCAAATCGATCTGCAACGTGGGCTGCTTTGCGTGTAAAATTTGCGCAAGTGCCAAGGTCTCTCCTGAGGGCGCGATAGAAATGGATGGAAATCTGCCAGTGATTAAAAAGATACATCATGAAGAAGTTTATGCAGGAGCTGAAAAATGTCCTGCAAACTGCTATATTGTCAGAATCCCCCAAGCCGACCTTAAAGGTGCAGAAAGTCAAGAACAGAGTCAAGCAAAAGAGGAACAAGATGACCGAATCAATGGATGAAAAAGTAACCAAAGCGTTAGAGACCATCCGCCCCATGTTACAAGCTGATGGTGGCGATATCCAGCTCATCGGAGTACAAGATGGGGTGGTACAGGTTCAGCTCCGCGGCGCCTGCGGTACCTGTCCGATGGCTCAAATGACATTAAAAATGGGCGTGGAAAAAGAGCTGAAACGTCAGATTCCCGAAGTCAAAGAAGTGGTCGCCGTATAGAAGGACAAAATGAATATCAAAAAGAGTATCGCCATAACCTGTATCGCGCATAGATCAAAATATTCATCTATTCGGATATCTGTTTATTGAATCGATATCAAGACTCATTATGGCGACTCTTTTTGAACCTTTCGAATTTCTCATATATCATTCGTATTCCATCCAGCGTCAAATGTGAATCAATAATCTCAATATTCTCCACCTTTTGGATTATCAAGCTAGATAGCCCTCCTGTTGCCACGGCCTTTGCCGGTTCTCCTAATTCTTTAACAATTCGATTGATCAAACCATCGATCATTTCAACAGTCCCATACATCAAACCGGATTGAATACTTTTTTCTGTAGAATCACCTATCACCTTATCAGGAAAGGCCAGCCCGACTCGGGGAAGTTTGGCCGCTTTGCGGTGCAATATGGCAAGGGAGGTTTCTATTCCAGGTGCGATAATCCCACCCAAGTATTGGGCATTTTTCGAAATCACATCAAATGTGGTGGCGGTACCAAAATCGACGATAATCAGTGGCCCCCCATACTTTTCAAGGCCAGCGACGGCATTGCACAACCTGTCAACACCGACATTTGAGGGCTGACGATAGAAGATTTCGATACCCAGATCGAGTTCATGATTGATCACCAGAACATTTTGATGCAAATATTTTTCAGCCAATTTGGTAAAAGTTGGTGTCATATCGGGCACGACTGAAGAGATGGCAATTCCCCTGCTTTGATTAATGTCATAGCCATTTGCACGACAAATATGGTCCATCATGATCCAGGTCTCGTCTTCGGTGCGGTCTGCCAAACTCGACAGTCTCCAATGGGCAACAAGCTTTTTATCACGATAGAGTCCTGCTGCAATAT
>CAYNUX010000434.1:0-1970 GCA_964400115.1 uncultured Cytophagia bacterium | reverse complement strand
ATTACCGATATCAATCGTCAGAATCATAATTTCTCCTTAACGAAAAAGAACCTAAAGACAAAGTGGTGGTTTTCCCTTGTTCTGTTCTTACTTGTGCCTGGCCTGCAGCATTCAATCCCACAAATTCTGCCTGCCAGCGGGTTGAGTTATTGTGTATTGTCACCCACTCTCGATTATGAACACAGATTTCCATCCACCGTTGAATTATTTCCGATGGCGATAATGTCAACGCAAAAGATCGATAATATCGATTAAAAAAAGGTTCAAACTCGTACAAGAGTGGCTCCAGGTAAAAAGAATTGCCTGTAACAAGGTGCATCGAGGTAGCACCAGGCAGGTCTTGCAGGTCTTTTGCGGTATGATTAACATTAATGCCAAGACCGACCACAAAATACTGAATACGGGGACCGCTCATTCGTCCTTCTGTAAGCACACCACATATCTTATGGTTATCCAGCACCACATCATTAGGCCATTTGACACCTGCAGTCAAATGATATTGTTCAGAAAGCCATTCAGCCACAGCAATAGCGGGAAAAAGTGTATACAAAAAAGGGGAAATTGCATTTTTGGGCCGTATCAAGATCGACATATAGAGACCTTTGTCTTTTAATGACAACCACTCTCGTCCTCTTTGGCCCCGTCCTTGTTTTTGTTCTGTAGCCCATATGACCGTTCCCTCAGGTGCTCCCTGTTGAGCCCTTTCTTTGAGCCGGTCATTAGTAGAATCCACACTATTCAGGTAATTTATCTGGAATTTCATGCTGTAAATTTCCCGGTTTCAAGGGGGTGATAGGAATGATGAATGGATTTCAGAAATTCCCGATCCAGATGGGTATAAATTTGTGTGGTTGTAACATCTGAATGTCCGAGCATTTCCTGGACAGCTCGAAGGTCGGCTCCATTTTCGATCAAGTGCGTTGCAAATGAATGACGAAAAGTATGTGGACTGAGAAATAGGTCTATTCCGGCAATTTGGCCATATTGTTTGATGATTTTCCAAACCATTTGACGACTCAGTTTTTTCCCAAAGCGATTGAGAAAGAGATAATCTTTGGAGATAAAAGCGTGGGGAGAGCGAATATGGGTAAATTTTTTAATCCAATAAATCGCTTCCTGACCAACCGGGACGAGTCTTTGTTTATTTCCTTTGCCAATTATTCTTACAAATTCTTCATCCCAAAAAAAATCGTTCAAGGTCACTGAAACCAATTCAGAGACTCGTACTCCGGTAGCATAGAGAAATTCAAGCATGGCCTTATCCCGCAGTCCGGTAGGAACCTGATGATCGGGAGCCTGTAACAAGAGTTGCATTTGTTCGATGCTCAACACCTCGGGTAATTTCATCCAGGGTTTGGGAACTGTGATATTTTCACTGGGATCACTATCGATAATATTTTCATTGATAAGAAAACGAAAAAAAGTTCTGCAGGCGGAAAGCGATCTTGAAATCGTCGATGCAACGAGGAGGTGATCAGCGAGAAAATCCAAAAATCGAGAAATATGGGTATGACGTATCGTACAGAGATCGTCTATATTCTGTTCTTGCAAAAAATCCACAAATCGCAAAAGATCTCGTTGATATGATTCAACCGTATTTTTGGCAACTTGTCGTTCGATACGAAGATAATCGATGAAATTTAAGAGGTGATCATGCAGCGTCATGATTCAATTGGTGGTTCGTCATTTTCCGGTAAAATATGCTCAACCAGAGACAGGGCAATACCTGACAGCATGACTTCGGGACCGAGTTGAGTAAAATCGCCAGAAAGGAGCCGATTGTCAACATTTGCATATAGTGAGCAGCCCCCATTTTTTTCGACAATGAGTCCGGAAAGACGGTTTCCACATTCTCCCACAAATGTAATTTCGCCCAAAATTTCGCTCACTACATATCCGGTACAGAAATGAAGCTGGAGATGGGAACTGGTTGTATATATCGAAATCAGATTACCGACTTGTTCTCCGAT
>CAYNUX010000433.1:0-3679 GCA_964400115.1 uncultured Cytophagia bacterium | reverse complement strand
AACGCTCTTTAAATCAGAGTATATTGAATCTTCAGCCGGTTAATAGGCAATAAAGGAAAAGAAAATGAACCCTTGGCAAACCTGTAAAGTTCTGTTTGGTGCATCGATTCTGTGTTTTCTAATCACTCCCTCCCAATCCATATCACAAGAGCCTGAAAAGCCATTGCGCATTATTGTATTCGGAGCTCACCCGGATGATTGTGAACTCAAGGCAGGAGGAATGGCAGCACTTTGGGCCTCTCAGGGACATCTAGTCAAGTTTGTTTCCACAACCAACGGCGATATCGGGCACGCTACCATGGCAGGGGGGCCGCTTGCAAAACGTCGTACCGCGGAGGTAGAAAAAGCTGCCAAAGTTCTCGGTATCACAACACAGGTGCTGGACATCCATGACGGCGAACTGATGCCTACCCTGGAAAACAGAAAAACTTTGGTTCGCTTGATAAGGGAATGGAAAGCCGATATCGTCATCGGGCATCGACCCAATGATTACCATCCTGACCATCGTTATACCGGCATTCTCATGCAGGACGCTGCATTCATGGTCACCGTCAAATTTTATTGTCCAGATGTGCCACATTTAACCCGAAATCCGGTTTTTCTCTACATGTCAGACCGGTTTCAAAAGCCAGCCCCATTTGAGCCGGATATCGTTGTTTCCATTGACGATGTATTCGAACAGAAAATGAAAGCACTATGGACTTTGGAATCTCAAATCGAAAGTCTTTGGGCTACCGGAAATTTTGAAGAGATTATTCCTGTCCCTTCCGATACCGAAAAACGACAACAGAGATATGAAAACCTTTATGAACGTCAGGCCAGGCGGGATGGAGCGATCGCAGAGAGATATCACAAGAAACTAACCGAGTTGTATGGGAAGAATAAAGCACAAAATATCGAGCTCGCCGAAGCCTTTGAACTTTGTGAATATGGTCGTCAACCAGACAAAGAGGCACTTTTCAAGTTGTTTTTGATCAAATAGTTTCTGCGATTCATCTCTTCGATAGATACAAGATTCAAGGGGATTGAGTGCTCCTGTTTGCTCAATCCCCAAAATTCTACTTGCCGAGTTGCATGATTCCCCAGGCCATTGCCACAATAACAATCACCACACCCCAAGCCAGGATAAAACCAACAAGGTCTTCTTTATATCGTTGAGGAAATCCTTTCCAGCGTTCTTTGCTAAACCAGCCAGGAGCATCTACCAGGATCAAATCCTTACCATACTCTTTAGCCGCAGGTCTGTATCCCAATTCATCCACAACATCGTTATCAGTGAGACGGTTCATGCTGTCAAAAAAGGCTTTTAGTTTTTCTTGAGGTTCAGGTTTGGAGATCAGACTAAATAGCACAAGGGCTGAAAATCCTGCAAGCATAGCCCACCCAAAAGGTTCTGGCTTCCATTTGTAAACGAGCATCAACTCGCCGATCTCCATATAGTTGAGGGTATAATAGAGCCCAAATGCCACGATCACGGCCATGGTTGCACCGACCCGGTTCGCTCTTTTCCAGAGAATCCCACCCAGTACAATAATCCCCATAAAGGCAGCGATGGTCTCGGTGAATAGAAAAGCGTGCAGCACATTGTCAATTGTAAGAGCAAAGGCAACACCGAATAAGGTTAGAACGAATCCGGACAATCGCCCCGTCCATAGCAGTTGTTTATCAACAGCTTGCGGATTTATATAAGGTTTGTATACATTTTGAGTAAACAGGGCACCGGTATTAACCATAAAATTGGAACATGTAGACATGTTGGCAGCCAACACTGAAGCAACCATAAGTCCGGTCAGACCCGGCAATAACAGTTTATTGCTGGCATACCCAAAGGCCATTTCGGGATCGGGCAGCACAATACCCTCCTGAATGACCATCGCGGCTACAATGAGCCCGGTCAATGCCCAGCCAATCGTACAGATGCGCTTGACCAGCGAGCCATATGTTTGGCCAACCCTGCCAGAACGCTCGCTGTTTCCGGTTGCACACATGGACATCATGTGGGGCTGGGCAGTGATTCCTACGATGCCGTTCACCGCCAACATAGATATAGTAAATGCAGTCAGACCGCTCACATCGCTATAGAGGTAGAAAAAATTATCAGGCAAAGTAGCACGCATGCCTTCGAATCCGCCGACCACTTTGAGCCCCAGAGGGATCAACATCATAGACAAAACGATGATCATGAATCCCTGGATAAAATCGGTATAGGCCGTCGCAATGAGCCCCCCGAAAAAGCTGTAGAGAATAAAAGCAACCGTCATACCCACAACAACCCCATTGGGTGAAATCATGTTACCGGTAGCCACGGAAATAATTTTAGCTGCTCCCTGCAGCATTGCGCCCATATTAAAAACAAAAAAGGCAATTGCAAAAATAGAGTACGCCAGACCCAACTTTTGACCATACCGATCCTCGATCATTTCACCGACTGTTGTACGGTCACTACGACGATACCAGGGCGCCAGCAGCCAATAAAACGGAGTGATGAGCATGTTTTTCCATTGATACCATATGGTTGCAAATCCCAGATGGAAAGTAGCGCCAGTTTGCGCCACTGGCATTTCTGCATGTGTTCCTGTACCAAATGCCTGACCCATCATGATCCACCACTTGAATTTGCGCTCCCCCAAAAAATAAGAACTGCTGCTGTTGATGCGCCGCGAAATCCACAAGCCAAAAAGCGTGATACCTATGAAATAACCAATAAGGACAGTTGTATCCAACCAGTGAAACGAGGTCTGCATATCTCTTCTCCTTTTCTAAGCGACATTTCGGCAAGCAGATATAAAATGGGGAGTAAATAAATAAAATTCAAGTCATTTATAGCTTTTCGGGAGAATAATTGAGAGATAAATTCAGTCGAGGATTTTTTGATCAGTATATAACAGTTCATCCATAAAAAGATAACGGCCGTCACGATGTGATATTTCGAATCGCACTCGCGATTGGGGTGTAATATTCACAAGATGAGGTTTTCTCGGGATTCGGAAGATCAAATGATTATTGATTTGACTGATGGGTAACAAATCTTGCAAAACCTCTGGTGTATCGATATAACTGAACCGAAACGTTCGCATACGATCCGGGATAGTGTCGACCATGTCTCGCGAGGGAAATGTCTTGGTGCGGTTAACGAGAATGAATCGTGACTCTGACAGGTAAAAATAGAGCACATTGGATATCCGCTCAACCGGAATATCCAGTGAATCCGCAGCGATCTCCTCTCCTTTGAACCGCGTCAATTCATGACAGGCTTCATGAACCACTGTGTTCAGACTGGACAACAAGCTCCGGCGTGTATCAGGCTCTATATATTCGCTTACTTTGAATGGGGATTGCCGGGATTCCAATTCAAGGCCGAGTTGCACGATCTCTGCCCCGTCAGGAGAGTGACGTGATAAGAGCTGCAAGGCAAAATCCTCGGTGGGATCCCCTTTCTGGGCCATAGCCCAATTCATGCCCAGCAAAACAAAAAAAACGATTCTAGTTGTTTTGATCATCTCACCTGTTAAACTCTGATTTTTGTCAGGGGTTTCGTATGATCCGATAACCGATGCAACACTGCAAAATCATTCTGTATTGCCGGATAAATCCTTTTGGGTTTCCACATATTCAGTCAAATCGGATTTTAAAATGGTTTCCAATTCAAAAAATCTCTCTGCCCGGGTTTCAGTAAATA
>CAYNUX010000432.1:1342-3681 GCA_964400115.1 uncultured Cytophagia bacterium | reverse complement strand
CCTGAACAAATCCCAGTCCCGCGCGGGTAAAATTACGGTTTTGTGGATACGCCCGGGTTCCCCATTCCTGGGTATCGCGCACGTCGGTCATGAATCCGATGTACCTGCCCAGCGTCCCCCAGAGCACAAATCCATTGGAATCCTGAAAAACCCTTTCTTGTCCTTTCAGAGTATCGGATTCGGCAAAAAGGCGGCTGCGATAAAAAACCGGATCCCAATAGGCATTCAGGGGCCCATCCTGAACAGAGAGAAAATTCCGGCCATTTTTGTAAAAAACATCCGGTAATAAAGGATCGATCTTTTCATGCTGCAGGAACCGTTCGATCCTCGATTTCTCAGTGGGGAATCTTTCAAGATCTCCCAGTTCCTCCTGAAACTCGACCAGCAAATAGAAAAGCTGCTCGTGTTCTATTCGGTTCAGCTGTTGCCGTTTTTGTGAATCTATGATAATGTCTCGCAGATGATCGGCGATTTGTGCCCGGGTCATGGGACGAGTGCTATTGTGTACCCGCACAAGAATATCCCGTGTCTCGAGGCGATCGAGATAATCATACACCCAGTGCCCCGATGACACGAATATCGTCTGAGCGCAGATCAGACCGGAAAATATAAACAGAATGCTATAAACATATAATATCTTCAAATGTTGCCCTCACCTTTGCTGCTTGCCCCTCATAATACGGACCAAGAAACATTATGCAGGAAAAACTCGATCAATTTTTCAAAATATCGGCAATCACCTCACTTGCCCGGCCATCGCCATAATGTTCACCGCGCTCATGTACGGGATTGAATCCATGAATCGCCGCCAGGATGGCATCGCGATCGCTACCCACCAGGACGTTCCAGCCATCGTGCACGGTCTCCATCCACTCGGTTTCGAGGCGCATGGTGATACAGGGAACGCTGTAAAAATAGGCCTCTTTTTGGATGCCGCCCGAATCGGTGACGATCTTGAGCGCATTGCGCTCAAGCTCGATCATATCCAGATATCCCACCGGTTCGATCGTCCGCACCTGATCCGATTCCTGCAATTGAGACAACAGTCTATGCTCATGCAAGAAATGGCACGTACGGGGATGTGCAGGAAAGATCACCGGCACCGGACTGTGCATCAAGGCCTCTATGATCCCCTCAAGATGCGCTTTTTTATCCGTATTCTGCGGCCGGTGACAGGTTGCGAGTATATATTCCTTGGGTTTGAGACCCATTTTTTTCATCACATTCGACTTTTTCTCAGCCAGCGCAGCAAAATGCAGGGCCGCATCGAGCATGACATCTCCTGTGAGATACACGCCCTGGCTGATTCCTTCCACGGCCAGGTGATTGACTGCTGATTGTGTCGGACAAAACATCCAGCGCGAAATCTTGTCAGTGAGCACCCGGTTGATCTCTTCGGGCATCTCGCGATTAAAACTCCGCAATCCGGCTTCGACATGGGCAATCGGGATGCCGAGTTTACAGGCGGCAAGCGCGCCGGCGAGCGTGGAATTGGTATCGCCATACACCAGAACCACATCCGGTTTGTGTTCCACCAGAGCATCTTCGATCGCACTTAGCATCTGACCAGTCTGCTGACCATGCGCACCCGATCCGATCTCCAGATTCATATCCGGGGCCGGAATCTCCAGCTCGTCAAAAAACAGCTGCGACATGTTTTCATCATAATGTTGTCCGGTGTGGCACAAAATTTCCTTGTGTTCTTTACGCAGCTCTCTCGACACCGGCGCAGCCTTTATAAACTGTGGGCGCGCGCCGATGACACTGAATATGACCGACATTTTGACCTCTATTTTTTTCTGGTTAATAGAGTTTAGATACTCGATACTGGATACTGGATACTGGATAAAAAGTTGCAATCGAGAGCTTGATTCATTTTATCGATTTGTGGTGACATTGTACAGCTTGAATAAAGCGGTTTAATTTGCGGCCGAGTACATCCAATCTCTGATGCAGGTCCTGGTAGATTTCCGCATCTTTCAATGATCCGGTATTATAAAGGTTTTCCAGATGATCAATGGTTTCATCATTAGATGCCTGAGAATAGATTAAGAATCTGATAAAATCATTCTTGTAGGATCGCCGGCCATAACCGTCGACTATGGTTGCTTTGACATTCTTAATTGATTTTCTGATTTGACTTGCCTCTTCATAGAGCTCAAACTTTGGCAAATTCATTGACATCTTTTGAATATCGATGACCAATTTATTCGCCAGTTGCCAAATCTCAAGCTTTTTATAGCTCATTTTTAACTTGACTTTTATTCTCATCTATTTATTTTGGCATCCAACATCCAACATCCAACATCCAACATCCAACATCCAACATCCAACATCCA
>CAYNUX010000432.1:0-1242 GCA_964400115.1 uncultured Cytophagia bacterium | reverse complement strand
CATCCAACATCCAACATCCAACATCCAACATCCAACATCCAACATCCAACATCCAGCATCCAGCATCCAGAATCCAGCATCCAGAATCACCTTACTCCGTATCCCACCCCTGATTCTCCAGCAGCTGTTCTTCCGGTACATCGCGAAAATAGCGGGCCGGGGCACCGACGACAATGACTTTATCGGGCACGTCTTTGGTGACCACAGCGCCGGCAGCGACGACGGCATCGGCGCCGATAGTGCGTCCGGGCAGGATGATGGCATGCCCGCCGATGCGTCCGCCCCGTTTGACAACTATTCCCTTGAAATGCTTGAACCGTTCCTCGGTGCGGCCCAGGAAATTGTCATTGGTGGTATGCACACCCGGTGCGATAAAGCAAAAATCACCGATTTCAGAATAAGCAGTGATATAACAGTTGGTTTCCAGTTTGCATTTTTTGCCGATCGTGCAAAAATTTTCCACCGTTGCATTACGACCGATAATGGTATATTCGCCTACAGAGACATTTTCCCGCACTGCTGCGCCGTCCGCGATCAGAACATTATTAGCCACCTCACAGCCGGTATACACAACCACCTGAGCTCCGATCATGCATCCCTCGCCAATGTGCACAGGAGGTAATGATTTTTCATCCTTGAAAATCGATCGCTTGGAGCGCATCGGTTGCTTGCCGATCACGGAATGCGCATCGATACGCACATTATCGGCGATTTCTGCATCTTTATGAATGACCACATGGTGGCCGATTTGGCACTCTTTGCCGATCTTGGCACCCGGTTCGATGACCACAAATTCACCCAGTGTCGTATCCGCTCCGACTTGAACATCCTCTGCAATACATTTCATCACATCCTCACGAACTATTGATATTTATATGGATTAAAGGCTAAAGAATTGAAGCAAATGAGGGGGTATGCAGGCTCACCCCGGAATCAATTCAGAGGTCTCTGGTCATCGACGGCCGAATTTCTTTATACGGGCCAGATCCTGTTTGAGCATCTCTCCAATACGCTGCCATTGCGCATATTCCTGCGGTCGCTGTCGCACTTTGAGGCGATACTCTAAGACAAAAACCCAACCAAGCGATAGAAACAATGCTGCAATAGCGGCGATCAAGACCATCATCTTTTTCGGAGGCCAGCTCGCCAAAGGCGGAGCAACAGCCGGATCCAACACCTGAACAGTTGGTGTATTGCGTGCCTCTTCGATCTTGGCCTGATAGTATTGTTCATTCAACAATT
>CAYNUX010000431.1:0-3682 GCA_964400115.1 uncultured Cytophagia bacterium | reverse complement strand
AAGGATTTGAAAAGACAGTGGAACGCATTGCCAAGACAGCAACCACAGCGGTCGAAAACGCCGGATTGTCGATGGCAGATATCAAAGCCGCAGGGATCGGCTCTCCAGGACCTCTCGACCTAAAGGCCGGAAAAATCATCGAAACACCCAACCTGAAATGGAAAGATGCCCCATTGCGCGACGACTTGCAAAAACATTTGCAAGTCCCTGTTGCCATGGATAATGACGGCAATGTCGGCATTTTGGGAGAATGGGCCTATGGAGCGGGTAAAGGAGCTACCGAGCTGGTCGGATTATTCATCGGAACGGGTGTGGGAGGAGGTGTTATTGTCAATGGTCAGTTACTTCATGGCTACAATGAGAATGCCGGTGAACTCGGCCATATGATTCTTGACCCCAACGGACCAAAATGCGGCTGTGGCAATCATGGATGTCTTGAGGCCTTTGCAAGTCGCCTGGCTATAGAACGAGAGATCCAAATCACACACCTCAACGGAACGCCTACAAAACTCATTTCAACCCTTCAGGACGGACAAAAATTGCGTTCCAAAATACTGGCAAAGGCATTTGAAGACGGCGACAAACCGGTCAAACTGGCTCTGGAAAAATCGGCATCCTATATTGGCTATGCTGTTGCTTCACTTTTGAACATCTTTAATCCACAGATCGTTGTGCTCGGAGGGGGGGTGGTTGAAGCCCTCGGCGAATCTTATGTACGAATCGTTCGTAAAGTAGCCGAGAACAATGTATTTGCGATTTCCAAACGGAATGTTAAAATCGTTGCTGCCACTCTTAAAGATGATTCTGCAGTTTTGGGTGCTGCGCGACTGGGCTGGCAGTTGATTGAATAGATGATATATTCCCCATTCTTTCCAAACACGAATTAACCAAAAGAGCCTGGTGCGAGAGCACCAGACCCCATTGGTTAATTAGCGTTTTTTCCAATGTCCGGGAACATGAATCCAGCCTCTCTGTGTCTTTCTCCAGTGACCATCCACCCAGACATGACCCTTTTTGGGATTGACCCAATGTCCATCAACCCATATATAACGCCCCCCTCGATAATCCCAGTATCCAGAGATCCAAACAGAATGAACATGCGGCTTGGCTGGCCTGACGACGACTTTACGAGCGGGGGGTGCAACGCGAACAATAATCCCGCTCCGCGGATGGCTTGCACAACCCGAGGTTAAACTCAACATGAACAAGAATAATAGAGCTTTTTTCATTTTTCACTCCTTATTTTTATTTCCTGATTCATTTGATCACGTGCAAGCCAAATGCCAAAACCAAGCACTCCACATAAATAACAGTTTTCAAAACATTTACACACAAAACCGATCAAAACATGATTGTACCTGTTGGTACAAAGATGTTCTGGCAGGTGCAGTTCTTGAATGTTTTTGATTAAATCCTTATATTGATAGAATTATCTTGAAATGGAGAATATGGTTTGAAACGCAAAGAAATCAAAGCGAAACAATACGTAAAACAGCTCAAAGAGATATCCAAAACTTTTGAAGATCTGATCTGGGACATGATTAAAGATCTTCGCGAGTCTGAACAGCGTTATCGGTCGATAGTCGAATTTGCAGTGGATGCGATTATCACTATCGACACGGACTTTCGAATCACTTCCTGGAATCGGGGGGCGAGTAATATTTTTGGATATACAGAAAATGAAGCCCTCGACCAAAACCTCGATGATTTGATCGTGCGAACCGATGTCGAAACCGAGGCGTTCAATTTATCCCAAAAAGTCATGCGAGGCGAATCGTTACGTAACCTCGAGGCGATTCGGTATACAAGAGAGGGTGAACCCCGACATGTTCTCGTATCAGCAGCCCCCATCAAAACGGAAACCGGGGAGGTAGACGCTGCGTCGATCATGTACAAAGATATTACCGAACTCAAGCGAGCTCATGAACAACTGGTTCAAACCGAAAAACAAGCCACTCTGGGGGTCATTGCCGGTAACATTGGGCACGAATTGAATAATTTGATCGGAGGCTTGATGCTGCATGCCAAACTTTTACAGCAGTACGTGGACAATCCCTCCAGGGTAAGTCAGGTGGCAGAGTTGATATTATCCAACCTGGAAAAAATTGCATTGCATGGCAAGAATCTTCTTTCACTGAGCCGGCCCACAAAACCGCGCTTTGAACCCCTGGATCTCAATCAAGTTCTTTTAGAAACCACCGAGACTTTGGAACTAACCGGCGTACTCAAGCATTTCGAAATTGAAAAAAATCTCTGTGATGAAATCTGCCTGGTGCACGGTGATCGCAATCTTTTGGAACAGGTTATTCGCAACCTTGAGATCAATGCGGCTCATGCCATGAAGATAGGGCAAACCCTTGTAGTGAAAACCCGGACGAATGAAAACAAGTGTGAAATGGATATTATCGATACAGGTACCGGAATTCCGCAAGACATCCAGGATAAAATATTCGAGCCGTTTTTTACCACCAAAGCCGAAGGTCAGGGAACAGGATTAGGCTTGCCAATCGTAAAAGATATTGTCGAAAAGCACAAAGGCCAGATTAAAATCAAAAGCGAGACCGGAAAAGGAACCAAGGTGACGGTGAGTCTTCCGCTGGCAAAAGCATAAAAAAAAACGCAGAAGCAAACGATAGCATTCTATTTTTGCATTCTGCGCTTATTTTCCAACCATTCACATCGTCTAGCGAGCAGATGGCAGACCATATTTTTTCATTTTATAGCGCAAAGCAGCCTCGGAGACTTGCAACAATCGTGCAGCTTTGGATTGATTTCCTTCATATTTGGCCAGCGCTCGTTGAATGAGAAACTGTTCAACCTCGGCCACAGCAGAAGGCAGATCCATACCAGCCATGAAATCCAAAGGATTGGGTTTCACAAAAAAGGGCAAGTGTTTGGCGCTAAGATCGCCCTCAGGAGACATAATTACCATATTTCTCACGGCGTTACGCAATTCTTCCACATTTCCCGGCCAATTGTGTACGAGACATGCCTCATGCACTTCCAATGGAATCGTTGGCATTGATTTGCCATATTCAGCTGACATTTCTTCGAGATATTGTGTCAAGAGAAACGGGATATCCTGTTTTCTCGCGCGCAACGGCGGGATATGAATCCGAATACGCGCGAAACGTTGCATGAGTTCATCTTTGAGATGAGTGACATCAGGCATGTTTTCATCGTCGGATAGCGGCCTGACAGAGGCGATAATGCGAGTATCGAATTTCTTTTCATCAAAAGACTCTACATAATCGATAATATTATAGAGGCGATCTTGCATTTCGGGTGCCATTTTGTCGACACGTTCCAAATAAATCGTTCCTCCGGGTGCAGAGAAAAACATGGCGTCATCCAAGTTCTGTTTTTCACCCAATGCTTTTTCCGGTGAGATCGTATCGCCAATCGCGCCACAAGGAATAATCACAAACGGATCGTCAGCCCGTTCTGAAAGCATGTGAATATGCTCTGCAATAAATCGCTTGTCACTTCCTGGCTCACCCACTAAAAGGACAGGATTATCTACTTTTGCGGCTGCTTTGATCGCCTTTCTTACGCGAGCGATTTCTGGACTTTTGCCCAGCAAACGTAACTCCCTCGTAATTGAATTGGTCATTTTTTTACCCTCACTTTTTATTTGTCCCTTTTTTTCTTGAAAAGGCCTCTATGACTGATTGCCCCAAAC